>JAHJOS010000193.1 GCA_018820005.1 Alphaproteobacteria bacterium
ATGAGATGCACCACCCGAGCGCACCGACTGCGCCAAACGGGACGACACAACCCGCGACAATCCGTGTAGGCAGTGACGACGAGCCGACTGCGAGCAGGCGGTTTGGCGGCGATTACGACCCGGCATATGGCGGGACGCGCGACACGGCCAGCGTGACCGTGGACGGCCATGCAGTGGGTGTGCACCTGCCGGTCTGGGCAAGCTATGGCTTCGGCGACGTGACGCCCGAGGATTGAGCGTGCCTGTCGAATCGCCTCACCATTGGCTAGGGTCACTGCACACAGTCTGCTAGCATTTTGGGGTATCATGGCGCGCTCAAGTGAACGGGCCTGGCAACGCATGTTGTCGGGTCGTCGGCTCGATATTCTTGATCCCTCCCCGCTCGATGTGGAACTGCCCGACATTGCCCATGGGCTGGCGCGCGTTGCCCGCTGGAACGGCCAGACCTATGGCGATTATCCCTTTTCCGTCGCGCAGCATTCGGTGCTGGTGCTCGAGCTGTTTCGTGCTGCCAACCCAGATGCAACGCCGGTGGCACAATTGCAGGCGCTTTTGCACGACGCGCCCGAATATGTGATGGGCGACATCATCTCGCCGTTCAAGGCGGCGATGGGCGGCAATTACAAGGACGTGGAAAACCGGCTGTTGTCGGCGATCTTCCTGCGCTTCTCTCTGCCGGCCAGCATGCCTGCGGTACTGGCCAAGCTGGTCAAGAAGGCAGACCGGGAAGCAGCGTTTTTCGAAGCCATTCACCTGGCCGGTTTCGAGGACAGCGAGGCGCGAAAATTCTTTGGTGCGCCTACGCAGCCGGCCTTTGATGTTGATGCCTTCGACCGGCTGATCCGCCCCTGGCCGACGCGGGAGGCGCACGACCGCTTTGTGTCGGCATTCGAAGAAATATCGGTTTAGTACCAGTCATTTGCCCTGTGGGAATTAACCTTAACGAACAATGAACTTTGCGCCTGCTGCCCCTCTATGGTTTCTGAAACCTTAAGACTGCAGCGCGCTTCGCTTCATTTCGGGACGGAAACCATGGGCTTACCAGACCGCCGTATCTTGTTAGGCATGTTCCTTGGCGCAGCAGCCGCAACCGCATTGGCTGCCTCAGGGCCAGGGGCTGTCGTCGAAGTGTTCGCAGATGAATTGGCGCAAACCGTTGTGGCGCCCGGCTTTGATACGTCCCGGCTGGTCAAGTACGAAGGCCGCAAATATGTGGTGACCGCTGACCCGAGTGTGTCGCAGGAGCCGCTATCGACGCAGACAGTCAAGAAGATCGAGGGTGGCCGGGTCAGCTATGTGACCATTACCACCACCTCCACGGGCACCTATTCAAGCGACGCAATGTTTTCGCCCAACGTGCAGTATCCTGGCATTGCGGTGGAGCCGGTTCGCCCCGAATGGTTCGCCAATGTGTTCTACAGCTGGAACGGCCGAGCCTGGTCGAGCTTTTCCAGCCGCCAGGGGCACTCCTACATGTCCTATCGCCAGGGCAGTACGCGCGTCAGCACCTATGGCGGTACGACCTGTGTCTCCGGCCCCGGCTATCGCGTCTGCTGATCAGCCAAAGAGCCAGCCGCTCTTGAACTTGTAGAACACGTGCAGCCCGATCTGGGTGACCTTGGTCATGCGCGGCGCCCAGTCGGGACGGACATAGGTGGCGTGATAATGCGTCGCATCACCCACTTCGGTCAGATAGAGCTGGCCATCGGTAAAGCGCTTGGCAATATCCTGCGCCTGCGTCCAGGCCGCGCTGTCATTGACGTATTCTGGAATGCCGTCACAGGCGAAGGAGAACTGGCAGGCATTGCGCTTGTTCTGGTTCTGGAACACGACGCCGCAGATGGTGCCCGGATATCGGCGATCTTTGACCCGGTTCTGGACCACCTGGGCCACCGCGACTTGACCGCGATAGCTTTCGCCGCGGGCTTCAAAGTAGATCGCTGTCGCAAGGCACCAGAGTTCCTTCTCAGAGGCCTCGATCGGCTGGCCGGTCGAGAAACCGCCAGTTACGGGCGCCAGTTCACGCGCATAGGCCAACTGGGCCGATGCTGTTACCGGGACGGGAGTAAAGGCCTCGGGTGCAATACCCGCGATGGCGTCCAGCGCGTCTGAGGAGGACGCGCCGATCAGGCTGGGATCGATGGCCGCAATCGACATGCGCGGACCGATTTCGACATCGCCCGTCGCCGGGATCGAGACATCTGCGAGCCTGGATTGGCCCAGCCCGGTCGTATCGCCCGGACCTGAGCGTAGTGAAGCGAGCCGAACCCGAACTTCTTCAAAACTGCGTGAGATGGCGAGAGCGTCGACGGGATGGCGTACGCGGTCGACTTTTTCGGCCCGGTTCGGGCCGGTAAACATAGCCGTGTTGAAAAGCTGGCCGACCGAACCGGTGATAACAGGGTCCACACCCGAATAAGACAAGCTGGCCATGGCCAGCTTGGTTGTCTTGGGCAAAACGTTGACGAGATCGGATGCCGGGCCGAACGCTACTCCGGTCAAACCCGCATAGCTCAGGGCACACAGGATCACCGCACCAAAAACCCTGGCGACGGGGTGACCGACACGAGCCGCTCTGGCCAGGCGCTTGCGCACCACCGGCCGGGGGGAATGGACCATCAACGCTACTCAACACTACGCAACAAAACTACTGATCGGCGAAAGTGACGCTAAAATGCCGACAGTCGGAATGATGTCTTATTAGGGTTAGCAGCGGGTAAACGGCGTTTGCGGCGCGGCCAAGGATGAACCATGGCGCCGGTTCGGCAGCAGTGTGACCTGTAGAAATCGCTCCTAGAGGTCGCAGGCGGCGCGGACGCGCTCGATTTCGGGCAGGAAGGCATCGACCCTGAACCGCACAGAAAGCGAGCGCGAATTGGCGGGGGTGACGCGGGCCGTCAGATTGGTCACGCCTGCCAGGCCATCGAGAAAGGCCGCGGCGTCAAGGCTGGTGTCGATCAGTACGGCGGTATTGTCGGAATTGACCGACAGGGTGCGGCTGCGGGCGGCCTGCAAATCGTTCTGCAATGTAATCCCCGCATCGCGTCCCAGCGCCGACATCGTATTGCCCGCAAATGAAAAAGCGACGCTGAGTGCGCCATCGTTGCAGACTACGGTCATGGTAGCCGGTGCCCGCCCGTTGGGGCGCGCCGGAATGAGCTGCTCTGATTGAAGGCTGGCAGTCACGGAATCCGCGGCGGCGTCTGCCGTTCGGAACAGGCCATCATAGCACGCCAATCGTTCGGCATCGGTGGCAATCGCCACGCATTGGGACACGGTAACCTGAGCAAAAGCGACAGGCGCAGGCATGCTAAAAAGCGGCAACAACGCCAGAACCGGCAGAAACTTCACGTCGGTCTTGTCCTCTCCCTTGGATCGGCAGGTGCCGAAACGCCATTCACATATAGGTAGCGCGGGCGCGAAAGTTAAGCGGACGCCTGGGCCAAGGTCAGCCGCGCCACCGGCACACGATAGGGAGAGCAGCTGACATAGTCGATGCCAAGGCCTGAGAAGAACTTGAGCGAAGTGGGATCGCCGGCGTGCTCGCCACAAATGCCGATCTTGAGGCGCGGATTGGCGGCCCTGCCCCGCTGAATGGCGATGGCAATCAATTCGCCGACGCCCTTTTCGTCGATGGTGACGAAGGGATCGCGCTCATAGATGCCCTTGCGCTGATAGGCGGCAAGGAAAGTGGGCGCATCATCGCGCGAGATGCCAAAGGTCGTCTGGGTCAGATCGTTGGTGCCGAAGGAGAAGAAGTCCACCATATTGGCGATGTCGCCGGCGCGCAGGCAGGCGCGGGGCAGCTCGATCATGGTGCCAAAGGCCATTTTGACCTTTTCGGAGCGCAAAAGCCCCGAATTGGCGGCGATGGTGTTCATGCGCTCGCGCACGAAGGCGACTTCGCTGGCGGTGGAGACAAACGGTACCATGACCTCGACCGCCACAGGCTCAGTCTGCCGTTCGCTGGCGGCGCGAACGCCGGCCATGATGGCCTGCATCTGCATCGAGAGGATTTCGGGATAGGTGATGGCAAGACGCACGCCGCGGTGGCCAAGCATGGGGTTGACCTCGGCGATACGGTCGAGCCGCTGGCGCAGGGCGCGCACGGCCAGACCCAGCGAGGCGGCGGTCTCTTCGATATCCTCCTCGGTGCGCGGCAGGAACTCGTGCAGCGGCGGATCGAACAGGCGCACGGTGACCGGCAGCCCCTTCATGGCCGAGAACAACGCCGAATAGTCGCCGGTCTGGAAATCAACGAGGCCATCGACGGCGCGGCTGCGATCGTCCTCGTCTTCGGAGAGGATCATGCGGCGCAGCGCCACCATGCGCTCGGGCGAAAAGAACATGTGCTCGCTGCGCGCCAGGCCGATGCCTTCGGCGCCAAAGCTGAGGGCGGTATTGGCCGATTCCACGGTCTCGGCATTGGTGCGCACGGCGATGGTCCGGGTGGCATCGGACCAGCCCAGCAGCGTGCTGATGGCGCCGCCGATGTGGGGCTGGGCCAGTGCCAGCGTGCCGGCATAGACGGTGCCATCGGTGCCATCGATAGTCAGGCGATCGCCCGTGCGGAATTCGCGTTCGCCAATGCGGCACACCATCTCGGCACTATCGACCGACAGACTGCGCACACCGGCAACGCAGGGTTTGCCGGTAATGCGGGCGATCACTCCGGCATGGCTCGACATGCCGCCACGGGCCGTCAGAATGCCCGTCGCCGCCTTCATGCCCTCCATATCGCCGGGACCCGTCTCGTTGACCACCAGGATGCAGTGCTTGCCGCGCGCGCGCAGCCGGGCCGCGTCCTCGGAATTGAACACGATGATGCCGCTGGCGGCGCCGGGGGACACACCCAGGCCAGTGGCAATAGGGGTCGCACCATCGGTGGAATCGAGCCTGGGATGGAGCAGCTGTGCAAGGCGCGAGGGGTCGACACGAGTCACCGCATTGTGGGCAGACCAGACCTTGCTCTTGACCCGATCGACAGCGGCTTCAAGGTCCGCAGCCGCCGAGGCCTGATAGGGGCGCGCCGACAGGAACAGCACCTGGCCGCGCTGCACGGCCACCGAACAGACCATATGCTGGCCGGCCTTGGCATCAACCAGATTGACCAGGGCCGAAATGGACGCCGGCAGTCCGGGCAGAAGCGAACCACTGAGCGGCGCTGGCCCGAGGACGCCGGTGGTGGCGTTGCGGGTCAGGAACTGCTCGACCTCGCCATTGGCAACGGCCTGCACCAGCACGATCTGCTTGCCGCGGTCCTCATCCTGGCGGCCGGTCCAGCCCTGACCAAATCCATAGCTATCGAAGGCATTCTTGATGGCCTTAGCCAGCGGACGGGCGGGATCGACTGAGTCTTCGGAATTGTTGGGGGCAGCAATGCCCAGCTTGGCAGGCAGCAGGCCACCATTATGCATTGCCGCCGAGGTGCGGACCACCAGTTGGGGCGGCTTGCCATCCTTGCCGACGAGCTTGAACAGGCAGGCCACCCAATGGGTACGCAGGCGCAATTCCTTGCGGCTGCGTTCGGACTGCAGTTCGTCCCAGGCGGCGCGGGTCAGGACGATCGTGGGAACAGTGGGAAATCCGGCATCTCCAACGCGGAAAATCCAGCGCGCTTTGCCGCTGAGCAATTTGAGCTGGCTGGCGGACAGGTTCGCCTTCCCCATTGCCGGGGCAATTGCGAACATTTCCTGCGCCACACTCACACTGAATCCCTGTCTTTTGTTGTCGCTATCTCACAGTTGGCCGCATAATGCCTGTGCGGCATGGTCGCTGCAACAAGACTTGACTTGCTGGCCTGTCGAAAGCATCTGATCGGCTATGGAAAAGCGGCCACACCTAGACATTCTGCTCTGCGCCCCACGCGGTTTTTGCGCCGGGGTCGACCGGGCCATTCAGATCGTTGAACTCGCCCTCGAAAAATATGGCGCGCCGGTCTATGTGCGCCATGCCATCGTCCACAACAAATATGTGGTGGATGGGCTGCGCGACAAAGGCGCGGTGTTCGTGGAGGAACTGAGCGAAATCCCGGAAACCGACGCCCCCGTCGTGTTCTCGGCGCATGGCGTGCCCAAATCGGTTCCTGCCGATGCCAAGAGCCGTAACATGTTCTTCCTTGATGCCACCTGCCCGCTGGTAAGCAAGGTGCACGTGGAAGCGCAGCGGCATTTTGCCGAAGGTCACGAAATCGTGTTGATCGGCCACAAGGGGCATCCTGAGGTCGTGGGCACGATGGGACAATTGCCCGTCGGCGCGATCACGCTGATCGAGACGGTGGCCGATGCGCAGGTGTTTGAGCCGCGCGATCCACTGACACTGGCCTTCGTTACCCAGACGACGCTGTCGGTCGATGACACGCGCGAGATCGTGGCTGCGCTCAAGGTGCGCTTCCCGGCCATCAACGGCCCGCACAAGGAAGACATCTGCTACGCCACCACCAATCGGCAAGAGGCCATCAAGGCCGTCGCGCCCGAAGTGGATGCGATGATCGTGGTGGGCTCGCCCAATTCGTCCAATTCGCTGCGCCTGGTGGAAGTGGCCGAACGGGCCGGCTGCAAGGTCTCCATGCTGGTCGACCGCGCCGCCGAAATCGACTGGTCGCGGCTTGAGGGCATCAAGACGCTGGGCGTCTCCGCCGGGGCCTCGGCGCCCGAAAAGTTGGTAGACGAGGTTATCGAAGCCTTCGCCCAGCGCTATGACATCAAGGTGCAAGCCCGGGTAACGGCCAAGGAAAACATCGCCTTCAACATCCCGCGCGAGCTGCGGGCAATCGAGGCCGCCGTTTCGTCATGACCGATCTCGTCCTGCTCGAAACAGAGCGCCTCGTTCTGTCGGGCTGGAATATCGATCAGGTCAACGACCTGGTGCGATTGCACGGAAATCCAGATGTTTCCCGCTACCTGACTCTGGACGGCGCACCATGGACCGAGCCGCAGGCGCGTGAGGCTATTGAAAGCTGGATCGTGCTTTTTTCAGCCCAGCGGCTGGGCAAGTTGCGCCTGACCCTCAAAACCGATGGCGCGTTCATCGGGCGCGCTGGTTTTGGAGTTTATCCCCCTACTGCTGAACCTGAGTTAGGCTTTGCCCTGTTTGCCGAGCACCAGGGACAGGGATATGCGACCGAAGCGGCATCGGCGTTGCGCGACTGGATATTTGCCGCAACGAACTACGACCATTTCATCGGCTTTGCCGACACACGGAACGCACCATCGCTAGCGGTGCTCAAGCGCATCGGCATGACCCCGACCCATGTTGAAAATGAGCCCGGCGGCCTGGCCTGCCAGTTTCACATCTACAATCGCCCGAGGGCCAATGTCTGAGACCGTTATCATCCACACCGACGGCGCCTGTTCCGGCAACCCTGGACCCGGCGGGTGGGGCGCCATCCTGCAATATGGCGACAGGACCAAGGAGTTGTGTGGCGGGGCCGAGCTGACCACCAATAACAAGATGGAGCTGACGGCCGCCATCGAGGCCCTCAATGCCCTGACGCGACCCTGCGACGTCGAGCTGCACACCGACAGCCAATACGTCAAGAATGGCGTGCAGAGCTGGATGCATGGCTGGAAAAAGAATGGCTGGCGGACGGCCGACAAGAAGCCGGTGAAGAACCTTGAGCTCTGGCAGGCACTCGATGTGGCGACCCAACGGCACACCATTTCCTGGAAATGGGTCAAAGGGCATGCCGGCCACGAGCTGAACGAGCGGGCAGATCAATTGGCCAATGAGGGCATGGCACCCTTCAAGGGCAAGCGCTGACGCTGGCAGCGGGGCCTCAGATCATCAGGGTGTCCTGGTCTAGCCGGCCGGGCTGCGGCGCGGAAAAAGGCGTTTGACGGCCTTCCAGGCCGGCGACAGAACCTTGCCGATGATGGGGATCAACAGCGCCCCGAGCAAGATGCCAAAGACGAAATCGGCCGCAGCGGTGGCCAGCCAGCCGGTTATGTCAGCGAGGGCGGGAACGACGGTTTCGGCCCAATGTGCAGCGGCTTCAACCATATGCTCGGGCCAGTCGATGCCAAACTCGTAAAGGCCATGCACAATGATGCTGCCGCCGACCCAGGTCATGGCGGCGGTGCCGACCACACCCAGCACCTGCATCAAGGTTGGCATGGATACCACAATCCCCCGACCTATGGCGCGGCCGAGACCTGTACGGGCATTGCGGGCAGTCCAGAGGCCAAAATCGTCTGCCTTGACGATCAACGCCACGGCGCCATAGACCGCGATCGTGATGCCGACACCAGCCAGCGCCAGCGCAGCGGCCCGGACCCAGAAATTGTCTACGTGAATGGCCGACAACACGATGGTCATGATCTCGGCCGACAGGATGAAATCGGTCTGGATGGCGCCGGCAACCTTGCGGTCTTCCAGGCCATCAGCCGACATCGCCACTGACTCAAGCGCCGCCTCATGCGCCTCGGCATCATGAGGGCGCAGGGCGTGGAATATCTTCTCGGCGCCCTCGTAGCAGAGATAGGCGCCGCCGATCATCAGTAGCGGGGTAATCAGCCATGGCGCGAACACGCTCAGCAGCAGTGCAGCCGGCAGGAGAAACAGCAGCTTGTTGCGAATGGATCCCCACGCAATCTTGCCGACGATAGGCAGCTCGCGGTCGGCGGCAAAGCCGCTGACATAATTGGGTGTGACTGCCGCGTCGTCTATCAGCGCCCCGGCGGCTTTGGCGCTCGCCTTTGCGGCCTGACCTGCCACATCGTCCAGCGAAGCGGCAGCGACCTTTACCAGGCCGGCGACGTCGTCAAGCAGCGCTAAAAGACCGACACTCATTGCAAGACCCCGCAAATTCAGGCCAGACCATTACAGCACCCTAGCCAGCGCGCAACTGGTCAGCAGCCTCATCGGCGACCCATTGCGCACCGCCCATGGCATCAATCATGGCCTGCAGCCATTCCTGGTAGTCACGGAACCGACCCACAGATGCGGTGTTGATCTTCTGGCGGACCTGCCACTGACTTGCTGTGTGTATCTGCCGCCGGTCGAGTTCGGGCGACAGGCAGGCATCATCCCAGTCTAGCCCGACGAAGTCGATCAGGCGCCGCGACTGCGTCACGGGGTCCGCAACCAGCAGTTCATAGCTGAGGTCCAGCACCGGCACCGGCAGAGTGGCCTTCCAAGCAGTCATGATATCGGCGGTCTGGCGGATGCGCTCGCCCAGATCGACCTGACGAAAGGCAAAGCCCTGACCGGTCGTGAACCGGGTGAACAGATTTGACAGGCCGCAATCGAGCGGATGGCGACGCATATGGATGATACGCGCATTGGGAAAAAGCGCCGCGATCAGGCCGAGACGAAAGGCGTTGTCAGGCGTCTTGTCCACGAGAATGCGGGTATCAGGACCCGCGCCGGCCCGCATGTGCATCAGGGCGCGTTCGGCAGCCGCCCGCAGACGATCTCGATCAACCGTTGCAAGGCGCGCGGGATCGGTATCCACGAGCTCGTTTTCGATCGACGCCAACAAGGGGGACTCACCCAGCGCAGCGACGGCGGGATGTCGCGAGAGAATGGCTTCGGCCAGCGTGGTGCCGGAGCGCGGCATGCCGACGATAAAGACCGGTGCCGGGCCTGGCACCGCGCGACGCGGCACTGTGATGACGTTTGGCCGCGCAATCTCGCCGAGCGACTGTACGCGCCTACGTTCGCGCACCCGGTCATACTGCCGGTCTGCCAGCCAGTTGGCCTCGATGCAGAAGTGCATGGCGCGAGCGCGGACGCCCATATCCGCATAGACCTTGGCCAGCCCGAAGCACAGGAATTCGAGGGCCGTCCGATTGAGTGTACCCGCGCCGTACAGCGCGAGCATGCTTTCCACCAGCGGGTCGGGGCCGGTGAACTTGTGATTTTGAGTCAGCGCGTAAAACGCCACCGTGTCATCGGGACGAATCTCAAGGGCTGCGGCAAAGCTGGCGCGAGCGCCGGCCATATCGCCCATTGATGCGAGCAAGGTACCCAGATTGTGCCGATAGGGGCCGATATCGGGCGCCAGCGCGACTGCTTGCTGCAATAGCGCGACGCAGTGTTCGACGGGGCGGCCAAGTTCCCATTCGGCCATACCAGCGCATACCAACGCTGAGGCGTTGTCGGGGTGAGTGGCCATGTGTTGACGCGCAATGCGCGCAGCTTCGCCGAAGCGCCGAGCAGCCAAAAGCTGCCAGGCACTCTCGACCGGGGTCAGAGCAATCTGCAAATCAAAATCTCTTTAAATCGCCCGCGTGGGGGAGGAGCAGGACGATCAACGAAGTTTGAACGGCAACGCCGGGTTGAGCAAGTTACGGCACGTTACAAATCTGTAACATTGAGATGGGCATCCATGACCCGACCGAAACGCTCCCCTGCCATGCAACTATCACGCGACTATGACTTGCAAGACGTCCCGACACAGCGCTGATATCGCCGCCATGAAACGCCTTGCCCTGATCACCGCGAGCCTATTGGCGGCAGTTGCCCCTGCCTATGCGCAGTTTCCGCCACCGGGTATCTATGCCTGCACCGACGGGAGCGGCGCGGCGTTTGGTACGCTGAGCCTGTTTGTGGCTGGTGACTATGATTTTGCGTCTGAAATGATTGCCCGTGGGCAGGGCCAGCTGGCATCGGCCGGCCCAAGCGTGGATGCGCTCAGTGGACCGTTGGCCGATATTCACCTCAAGGGCAGTTTCGTCACGGATGACTACGGCGATACCGTCTTCAGCTTCACAAGCGACAGGGGCGCACTGACGTGCGCCCTGCCCCCATCCTAGCCGGCGACCTTTGAGAAGTCGGCGACAAGGTGCATGGTGTCGCGCAAGCGGGCCAGCAGGTTGAGCCGGTTGGTGCGTATGGCTGTATTGTCGTCATTGACCATCACGGCGGTAAAAAAGGCATCGACCGGGGCGCGCAGCGAGGCCAGTTCGGCCATGGCGCCCTGATAGTCATCCTTGGCCACATGGCTGGTGACTGAAGCGTGAACGGCATCGACCGCGAAGGCCAGTGCGGTTTCCTCGGGTAGCACGAGGGCGTCCTGGGCGACGGTTCCGGCATAGCGGATGCCGTCCTTCTTCTCTTCAGCTGCGAGAATGTTGGCGGCGCGCTTGTAGCCGGCCAAAAGGTTCTTGCCGTCCTCGGAGGACAGCAGAGCCGAGAGCGCCTCCGCACGCTGGGTGATCTGGAGCATGTCATCGCTGTCGGCCGAGATCACCGCATCGACGAGGTCGTGGCGGGCGCCGGCCTCGCGCAGCGTCACCTTGAGGCGATCGTGGAAGAAGGCCAGCAGGTCGTTGGAGTCGAGATCGCCGGCCAGCTGGTTGCGCGGGTCGGCGCTGTCGCCGACATGCTGGTCGCGCCGGATGAACC
>JAHJOS010000194.1 GCA_018820005.1 Alphaproteobacteria bacterium
ATGGGGGCAGGCGCATGCCATTGCCCTGGGCATGGTGATCTTTGCCTTTGTCGTCATCGCGATCACGCTCAGCATCGACCGGCGGCTCAACGTCCCGATGCCGTGATGCGGCCATTGGCTTGAGCCAATGGGTATCATTGCGCTGGCGGCCGCATGCTCATAGTGTCTGCGCCAATTGTGTGCGGGAGAATTTGCGATGGGTTTTTTCAACGAAATGGGGCTCGACGGGCTGAGCATCACGCTGATCGGGCTGGGCATCCTGGCGCTGCTGGTGCTGTTCGCCGGCGCCAAGACGGTGCCACAGGGCTTTAATTTCACCATCGAGCGCTTCGGCAAATATACCCGCACGCTCAAGCCGGGTCTTAACCTGATCGTGCCGTTCATCGACGCCATCGGCAAGCGCATCAATGTCATGGAGCAGGTGCTCGACGTGCCGCACCAAGAGGTGATCACGCGCGACAATGCCTCGATCACGGCCAATGGCGTCACGTTCTACCAGATCCTGGATGCCGCAGCGGCGGCCTATGAGGTATCCAACCTCGAGAACGCCATCCTCAACCTGACCATGACCAATATCCGCACGGTGATGGGCTCGATGGATCTGGACGAATTGCTGTCCAACCGCGACGAGATCAACCATCGCCTGCTCAACGTGGTCGATGCGGCCGTCTCGCCCTGGGGCGTCAAGATCACCCGTATCGAAATCAAGGACATCGACCCGCCCAAGGATCTGGTGGAGTCCATGGGCCGACAGATGAAGGCCGAGCGCGAAAAGCGCGCGGCCATTCTCGAGGCAGAGGGGCGTCGCCAAAGCGCGATCCTGCAGGCCGAGGGCGCCAAGCAGGCGCAGGTGCTCGAGGCCGAGGGCCGCAAGGAAGCCGCTTTCCGCGATGCCGAGGCACGCGAGCGTTCCGCCGAGGCCGAGGCCAAGGCCACGCAGGTGGTGAGCGACGCCATTGCCTCGGGCAATGTGCAGGCCATCAATTATTTCGTCGCCAATAATTACATCAAGGCGCTGGAGTCGATCGCCACTTCGCCCAATCAGAAGCTGCTGATGATGCCGCTCGATGCCTCCAGCATCATCGGTGCAATTGGCGGCATTGCCGAGATCGCCAAGGAAAGCTTTGGTGGCACGGCACCGACCGCCGCGCGCCCCAGCCGGCCGCCCACCGCCGGCCCTTCGCAATAGGAGCGCATCATGGCCCTGGTCGATTTCATCGCGGCCAATGGCCACTGGTCCTGGATCGTGGCCGGACTGGTGCTGCTGGCGCTTGAACTGTTCCTGCCCGGCGGCATTCTGCTGTGGATGGGCATTTCGGGCATTGTCACCGGTCTTCTGACCATGGTGCAACCCATGGCCTGGCCGTTGCAGTGGCTTATCTTTGGCGGGCTGTCGCTGGCCAGTATCGCGCTGTGGCTGCGGATCATGCGTGATCGGCCGGCTGTCTCGGACCGGCCGTTTCTCAACCGCCGCGGCGAGAGCCTCGTTGGGCAGGAGGCGGTGTTGGAACAGCCCATTGTGATGGGTTTCGGGCGCGTGGTCCTTGGCGATACGGTCTGGCGTGTGTCGGGTCCTGATCTGCCGGTGGGCCAGCGCGTGCGCATCGTGGGCAGCGCGGGCGCCGTCCTCACGGTCGAGCCGATCGTCTGAGACGCCGACAATCATTCGTTAACCATAAGGTGGAAGGATCACCCGCGCCCGTGATGGTTCGTTCGCGGGCAGGAATCGGCACGCCGATTGTCTTTCCTTTGGCTCGCGGAGCGCACTTTGGCCCTGCATTGGCGGCATTGTATCGGGCAGATAGGCGCCTTGGGCGCCCTGTGTCTGGCTGTGCCGGCGCAGGCTGATCCGCTCAATCTGCATGGTTCAGGGTCGCCGCTGCAAAACGAGCGGCTGGAGGCGGGCGTCTATCCGGCCAATCCGGTGATGTCAGCGCATGTGCCGCTGCGCGAACCCTATGATCCGTTCTTTGATGTGGACTGGTCGGTTTCCCTGCGTGGCGCCTATACCAAGGCGACCGAAGGGGAGCGCTTCGATGTGCTGCTGGCGCCATCGGTCAAGCTGGACCATCAGGGCAGCCGGTCGGCCATCAATATCAGCGCCAGTGCTGAAATGGTCCGCCCCAAGGAAGGGCAGATCGACGTCACCAGCCTGCGGCTGGGCGTCAATACCGGATATGCGCTCGATAGCGAGACAAAGGTGACCGCCAGCGGCGATGTTTCCTTGACGCGGGCGCTGGCTGGTACGCCAGGCCTGTCGACCAATATCGCGGTGGCGCCCCAGACGATCACGGGCACGGGTGAACTTGGGCTGACCCGCCAGTTTGGCCGCTTCAATGTGGGCGTTACGGGCACGCTGGGGCGTAGCGTCTATGGGCAGACAGTGCTCAAGACTGGCGCCAACCAGGGTAATGCCGAGCAGAATTTCTGGTCAACCGACGCCAGCCTGAGGGTTGGCTACCAGGCGACGCCGATCTTTGAGGTGTTTGGTGTGGCCGATGTGGGCCGAGACATGTTTGACACCAGCTCGCCGAGCCTGGGCAACAAGGCCGATGCGACCACCACGGCGCTGCAGGCCGGGGTCACTGGCAAGTGGAACACAACGATCGAGGCCACCGCGTCGACCGGCGTGTCGATGGTGCGGTTCGATCAAACTAGCCTGGGCGAGGTCCAGACCCAGCTCTACAACGCCCGGCTCAGCTATACGCCTGATCCCACCTTGCGCATGAGCCTGG
>JAHJOS010000195.1 GCA_018820005.1 Alphaproteobacteria bacterium
CAGCATTTCATGATGATGCAGCACCGCATCCAGCACCGCCTTCGGCAGGCCACTCTGCTTCGCGAGATAGTCAAAGCCCGCCCCCGGATGCCGCTCGATCACCGCGCGTTCTTCGTCGGTGAGCCGGCCCGGCTTGTCGAGTATACTGAGCGGCACCACCGCCTTGCCCACGTCATGCAGCATTGCGGCATTGACCAGCAGATGCGCGTACTCGCGTCGCAATCCGGTAAATTGCGCGTAGCGCGCTGCCACTCCCGCAACCAGCAGACAGTGCTGGAACGTCCCCTCATGATGGGCGCGAACGAGATCGAGCCACGCCCCCTCACCCACCTTGGACATGCCATTGAGGATCTGGGCGCTGGCCGCCGTCACCTGGCCCATATCGAGCGGTTGACCGCTGACCACGCCATCGAACAGCCGGGCCAGTTCGCCCGAGGCCGCCACGATCGATCCGCCTCCCGGCCGATCTGCAAGCCCGTCATGTTGCACCAGCGTTGCCGCTCCCGGCCTGGGCACCAGATCGCACTTAAGTATCTCGGTGAGCGTCGTCTTGCCGCGGATCAGTGTTCGGCTGGCGCCCAGCGCCGCGGCCTGCACTCGGGACGCGCGCAGTTGCAACCCGTCGTCCACGAGGAATATGCGCTCGCTGAATCGCGGCCCGGGCCCGAATGCCGACTTCAAAGCCGCGATAGCTGCGAGATCCTGCAAATTAGCGTCAATTACAACATTTGTATTTGACAGCGACTTACACTGCAAGCCGTTCAAATCACAGGCCTTTGCACCTAGACTAGATGCCAGCTTTCGAGCGTGATCAACAAAGAACACGTCGTGGACGACAGCAAGCTCTCCCCCTGAATTGACGTCGCCCATGTCCTTCTCCCCTCGCCGGGCGTTTGCACCCCTTATGCGAGATCATTGAGCAATACTGGACATGCCGAACGTTAAGAATACTTAAATGGACCATTAATTGCTCATGGCTTGGCCGCGCCCTGTTGACCGGCAGCGAAAATCGCTATGCTGCTCCAATCATTGGACATTGCCGGCCGGCTTGCCTAAGCTACGGCATACGGTGACTGGAGAGGCAGAAATCGTGGCCTTTTCAGCAGCATCATCCGTATCGGCAGCGCCCGATATCCTGGATCCTCTTGCCGCCGCCGCCGGGCGCCGCTGGATGCTGAGCCGAGTCTTCATCTACGGGCTGCTCTGCCTGTTCGCCACCATCTATCTGTTCCCGGCGCTGATTGTCTTCTCCAACAGCTTCCGCACCGGACTGGACGTCAAACAGCACGGCATCATCGCGTTTCCCGAACGCTTTACCCTCGACCCATGGATCTATACCTGGACCAGGGCCTGCGTCTCCGGCACCTGCAAGGGTATTGCGCCGAACTTCTTCAACTCGCTGATCCTCACCATTCCCGCCACGCTGGCCGCCACCGCACTGGGCTTCCTCAATGGCTATGTGCTCAGCAAGTGGCGCTTCCGCGGCTCGGAATGGATATTCGGCATGATGCTGCTCGGCGTCTTCATCCCTAGCCAGATCAGCCTGCTGCCCTGGGCCTGGATCATGGGCAAGATCGGGCTCACCAATTCGGTCTGGGGGCTGGTGCTGATCCACACGGTGCAGGGCATTTCCTTTGCCACCCTGTTCTGCCGCAACTTCTTCGTCTCGGTGCCCACCGAGATCGTCAAGGCGGCCCATATCGATGGCGCCGGTTTCTGGCGCATCCTCTGGAAGGTCATGCTGCCGCTGGCGACGCCGATCCTGATCGTCACCGTCATCTGGCAGTTCACCACCATCTGGTACGAGTACCTGTTCGGCATGGTCTTCACCCGCGGCGACCAGCAGCCGATCACCGCCGCGCTGATGTCGGTGCGCGCCGGCGGCTCCAGCGCCGCAGTGCTGATCTCCGCCATTCCGCCGCTGCTGATCTATTTCCTGGGCGGCCGCTACTTCGTGCGTGGCCTCACCATGGGCGCTGTCAAGTAGTCGGCCTCAGGTCCCGTCATTCGCCCACCCTGTGGGCTCTCGCCCTTTCCTCGAGCGCCGCGACCGTCTAGCTACGGTCTGCGCACCACGGAGAACAGCATGCCTTTCGGAACCGCCATGTCTCGCCTGCAATCGGCCCTCGACGAACTCGACCGCAACGTTCGCGCCGATCTCAAGGGCAGGACGGCCGTCACCGCGCAGGATCGCCGGGCGATGCGCAGCGACATCGAGAAGTGCATGCAGCAGCTCGACGAGCTGCGCACCATGCTCGCCGGCTGACCGCCTGCGGTCACTCTGACGTCACGTTCCGGGTGCAACCGTCGGCAGGCGCATGACGTTCTGGCGGCGAGGAACAAATGGCAAAGATACGCATGATCGTCCGCTACACCGGTGCCGGCTGGGAAGTCACCAGCACGTCACGACGCAACCTCCCCGCTTCAAGACCCTACCAGACACGCGAAGAAGCCCTCTCGGACGCCTTCTTCGCCTCGCGCATGCTGCGGGCCATGGGCGACGAGGTCACCGTTCTTGTCGAGAGCAGCACCGGCATGGTCGAAGCCACCGACGACAGCGAGCAAGTCTTCCTGCGCCACTGATCGGGCGCAGCGCGCCTGTTACTACGCGGGAACGTAGGCCAGCATGATCACGTCGGCGCCGATCCTGTCGCTTGCAGCAAGCCGAAGCGGCGGACGGGCACCGGCAAAAAACGGCGTACCGTGGCCCAGCACCACCGGGTGAAGGTAAATCCGGTATTCATCAATCAGCCCAAGTTCGGTGAGGCTGTGCGCCAGGGTCGGACCGGCGACTTCGATCCCTCCCTCGTGCTCCGCCTTGAGACGGCGGACCGCCGACTCGAGATCGCCGTCGACCAGTCGCGCGTTCGGCCCC
>JAHJOS010000196.1 GCA_018820005.1 Alphaproteobacteria bacterium
GTGATCTGGAACGTCAATTCTTACGACCAGTGGGGCGTTGAACTGGGCAAGCAACTCGCCAAGGCGCTGCTGCCCAAGGTCGAAGGCAAACAGACCGGGGAAGGGCACGACGCTTCCACGCAAGGGTTGCTGGCCTATTACATCGCCAACAAGGGCTGATAAATGACGGACCCGGCGCCGGCTGTTGACCTCAATAGCCTGGCGCTGGTGTTCGGCAATCTCGGACTGGGCGTTCCGGTTGGCTTGACCCGTCTCGACGGCGGCAGCTCGGCCTCCTATCGGGTCAGCCGCCGCGACGGCGATGATCTTGTCCTCAAGGTCTACAATGACCAGCGCCAGGCCAATGCGGGCAAGGAAACCTATGCCGCCGGCCTGCTTGCCAAGCTCGGCGTGCCGATTACGCAGTTCTTGTCCGTCGATGAAAGCCGTAGCCGCCTGCCATTTCGCTATGCCGTCACCAATTACCTGCCTGGCGAGCGAGTTGCCGTCTTCAAGGATGCGCCAGACGCCGCCGACCTCTATCGCGAGATGGGAGGCCTGTTGCGCCAGCTGCATGGGTTACGCCTGCCGGCTTTTGGCGCCTTCAACGCCGATGGGATTATCGACCCCATCACCTCCCACAGCGATTACATTGTTCGACTGTGGACTGGCGTCCTCGATCGCTTTCGCCACTTTGGCGCATCACCAGGTCTTGCCGACCGCTTGGATCGAATCGTCCAGGACAACCTCGACATTGTCGCCCACACGAGCGGACCGGTCTTTGCACATGACGACTTCCAGCCGCAGAACATCCTTGCCCAGCGCAATCTCGCCGGTCGACTTCATCTCACCGGGCTGATCGACTTCGGCAATGCCCGGGCCAGTGACGCCACCTTTGATCTGGCCAAGGCGTTGTTCTGTTGCGAGCACGAAGCGCCCGGGTCGACCGAAGCGATCCTGCTCGGATATGGACCGGTCGATCATCCCAACCCGCAGCGCGCCCTGTGGCTCTATACGCTGATCCACCGCCTGGTGATGTGGTACTGGCTGCGCCGGATTGGCGTCATCCAGGATGACGAAATCCACCAACTGATGGTTGACCTTCAGGCCATGGCGCAGGAAAAGCAACCATGACCATCACCACCGAAGAACAGCTCGAGCAGCTCAAGGCCATTGGCCGCATCTGCGCCATCACGCGCGACGCCATGGCATCGGCCATGCGCCCGGGCATGACCACCCTTGAACTCGACGAGATTGGCGCGCGGCTTCTAGCCGAACATGGCGCGCAGTCGGCCCCCATCGTCACATATGATTTTCCCGGCGCCACCTGCATTTCGGTCAATGAAGAGATCGCCCACGGCATTCCCGGCGACCGCATTCTGCGCGACGGTGACCTGATCAATATCGACGTTTCCGCCGTCAAGGACGGCGTCTTTGCCGATTGCGGCTCGTCCTATGTCCTGGGCAATGCCGATCAGCGCCTGGCCAATCTCTGCCGCGACGGCAAAAAGGCCATGTGGGCCGGCATTCGCACGGTCAAATCCGGCGCGCCGCTGTCCGATATTGGCGACGCCATCGGCAAGTTCGCCAAAAAGGGCGGCTATACGCTGATCCGCAATCTGGCCAGCCACGGCGTGGGTGACAGCCTGCATGACGAGCCCGGCGAAATCGCCACCTGGCCTGACCGCTCCGAACGCCGCCGCATGACCGATGGGCTGGTGTTCACCATCGAGCCCTTCCTCTCGCTAGGTGGGCGCATGGCCGATCAGAAATCGGACGATGACGAATGGACCCTGGTCAGCGCGCCTGCCGCACCTTGCGTGCAATATGAGCACACGATCGTGGCGACACCGCGCGGCGCCATCGTCGTCACCATCGCCGATTGATTCTTTACCTCAGCAAACGCGTCTAAGGCGCCGGCTGGACTCGCTAAAGCCAGACCAGCAGCACCGGTCCCATCACGATCGCCGCTACGGCTGCCACAAAGCGCATTTGCCCCAGCCGGCGCAGGTTGGGCACGCTCAAGATCGATGACAGCACCAGGAACGCCACCAGCGCGATGGCCACTGGTGTCAGCGGCGCCAGCTTGATTGCCACGGCCTCGGTGAGCTGCAGATAGACCATATGGCCGCCCACAAAGCCCAGCAGCGCCGTGATAACCACGGCAACAGCCTTTGAGGTGATCAGCAGGGCCATGTCCACCGTGTGGCTGGTGATCAGCAGCGCCAGCCCTGTTGCCGTCACATGCACTGCCGCCAGCGTGGGCAGGATCTGGTTCTGCGCCAGCATCGGCACCATTTCTGGCGGCACGCTTAGCGGCAGGCTGCCGATCATGGGCAGGTTGGCGCCATACTGCGCCATCAGGTAGATCACATACAGCATCACCAGCGTGCTGACGGCAAACACCAGCAGCGTCGCGGCCAGTACCTTGAGCAGATCAATGATATCCTGAGACATGGCAGCGCCCGATCTAATTGCGGGAAGAAAACTTGGTATGCCGGGAGGGGGTCGAACCCTCGACCATTCGATTAAAAGTCGAATGCTCTACCACTGAGCTACCGGCACGCACCAAGATTGACGCTGCGAGCGTCGCGGCGGAACATAGCCACGTTACCCTCGCTGTCAACCGCAATTGCGCGCTTCTCAATAGCTCAACGGTGTTCCGTCAAACGGCATGGGCAGGCAGGCGATCGAAATCCGCTCCAAACGGGCGCACAGAGCACTCGCTTCCGACAGTTGCGTGATGGGACCAACCACGATGCGCTTGTTCTCGCTATTGGCCTCATCGGCCAGCAGTGGCGCCAGGCCGAACAGCAGCGGTCCCAGCTTCATCGACAGGTCGCGCCAGGTCTCGGGCGCCTGCTCAAAGCTGACCGGGCTGCCCAGCGCAATGCCATATGCGGCCTGATTGGGCACCGCTGCCACCGCCACCGGTACCACCGGATCGGGCAGGGGCTGTTGGCTGTCGTCGGCGCCGTTGGCTGGCTCGATGCCGGGCATGGCTTCGCGGGTAATTTTCACCGATCCGCCGTCAGCATCATAAACCAGCGCCTGGCCGATCGACGCCGTCATCGCAGAGCGGTCAATTCTGCTGCCCGAAGCGCTGGATTCGAGCAGGCGCGGTACGCTCACTTCAAGCGCCCCAACCCGTTGCACCACAGCATTGCCCTGCTGTTCGGCCAGGGCAAATCGCGTCGCCAGCACGCCATTCTCACGCTTGAGCTGCAGTGTCTGGTCGCGCAGATCAGCCACCTGGCGGCGCAATTGGTCAACAGATGCGCCTTCGATGCGGGTCTTGTGCAGCCCGCCCAGAATGGTCGATGGCATGATGGCGGACACATTGGCGCCCAGCACCGCAATGCCGCCCAGAACCAAGGCCACGATGCCCCAGGTGGTCACGTCCGACTGGCGGAACTGTTCCGATGCCTTGGCCAATGTCAAAAAACCCCGATGGCGCAGTAGAATCAGCTATTGCGCTCGACAACAACCATGGGGCAGGCATTAGGTGTTCGCCAACTCTTGCGTGCCATAAAACTGTGAAAATGCGCGTGAACAACACTTTGCGTGTCGAGGACCATCAATGACTGAGCTGCTATCAATCATTCTTGCTGCGGGCGAAGGCACCCGCATGCGCTCGGCTGTGCCCAAGGTGCTGCACGCGGTTGGCGGCTTGCCTATGATTGGCCATGTCCTGCGCACAGCCAAGGCTGCTGGCTCGTCGTCCATCGCGCTGGTGGTCGGCGCATCGAGCGAACAAGTCCAGGCCTCGGCCATGTCCGCCGTGCCCGATGCCATTGTTGCCATCCAGACCGAGCGGCTGGGCACCGGCCACGCCGTGCGCCAGGCTGCGGCCGCCTACGCTACGGCCAAGGGCAATGTCATCGTGCTCTATGCCGACAATCCACTGGTTTCTCCCGCGACCCTGGCCGAAATTGGCACGCGCCTCGACGCTGGAGCCGATATCGTCGTGGTCGCCTATCGTCCGGCCGACCCGACCAATCTGGGGCGCCTGCTCACCGAAAACGGCCGCCTGCTTGCCATCCGCGAGCACAAGGACGCCAGTGACGAAGAGCGGCGCATCGACCTCTGCAATTCCGGCATCATGGGCTTTAAGGCCGATACGCTGCGTGCCGTCATCGACCGCATCGGCAATGCCAATGCCAAGGGCGAATATTATCTCACCGACGCCGTGGAACTGGCCAATGCCGATGGCCGCCGCGTCGAATACGTCGAAGCCGATCCCGCCGAAGTGGTCGGCGTTGACGATCGCTCCAAGCTGGCCCAGGCCGAAGCAACCTTCCAGGAAGTCCGCCGCAGCGATTTCATGAAGGCCGGTGTCACCCTGCGCGACCCTGCCAGCGTCTGGTTCTCCTGGGATACCGAGATCGGCCGCGACGTCACCATTTTCCCCAATGTGGTCTTCGGCCCCGGCGTCAGGATTAGCGACAATGTCGAGATCCGGGCCTTCTGCGATATCGAGGATGCTGTGATCGGGCAGGGCGCCAGCATTGGCCCGTTCGCCCGCATCCGTGGCGGCGCCGAAATAGGGCCCGATGTGCATCTGGGCAATTTCGTCGAAGTCAAGAAATCCCGTATCGGCGCCGGCACCAAGGCCGGTCACCTGAGCTATCTGGGCGACGCCGAAATCGGCGAAAAGACCAATATCGGTGCAGGCACCATCACCTGCAATTATGATGGCGTGAACAAGGACAAGACCATTATCGGCGACAATGTCTTTATCGGCTCCAACGCCTCGCTTGTGGCGCCGGTCAGCATCGGCAATGGCGCCTATACCGCCTCGGGCAGTGTCATCACCCACGACGTGCCAGCCGATGCGCTGGCGCTGGGGCGTGCCCGCCAGGAAAACAAGCCAGGCTATGCGCCCAAGCTGCGCGCAAAGGCCCTCGCCAAAAAAGCAGCCAAGGGGAAATAGTCATGTGCGGTATTGTAGGCATTGTTGGCAGCGAACCGGTTGCCACCCGTCTGGTCGACGCGCTCAAGCGCCTAGAATACCGCGGCTATGATAGCGCCGGCGTCGCCACGCTTGAAGGCGGCGACATCACCCGCCGCCGCGCCGAGGGCAAGCTGGGCAATCTGGCGCAGAAGCTGAGCTTTGAGCCACTTGGCGGCCGCATCGGCATCGGCCACACCCGCTGGGCCACCCATGGCGCCCCCACCGAACTCAATGCCCATCCCCATGCTACTGACCGCGTGGCCGTGGTGCACAATGGCATCATCGAGAACTACCGCGAGATGCTGGCCGACCTCGCTAAAGACGGGTATCTGCCCAAGACGCAGACCGACACCGAATCCGTCGCCCTCTGGGTCAGCCGCGAACTAGCCAATGGCGCCGATCCCGAACTGGCAGTGTCGCGCACCCTCAAGCATCTGCGCGGCGCCTTTGCCCTGGCGTTCCTGTTCAAGGGCCACGAAGGCCTCCTGATCGCCGCGCGCCATGGTGCGCCGCTGGCCATCGGCTATGGCACCTCTGAAATGTACCTCGGCTCAGATGCCATGGCGCTGTCGCCCTTCACCTCGCGCCTGAGCTATCTCGAGGATGGCGACTGGGCCGTGATCACCCGTGAGGGCGTCACCATCCGCGATGGCGCAGATGTCATCGTCCAGCGCGAAAAGCTGCTGTCGCAGGCTTCCGCGCTCATGGTCGACAAGGGCAACCACCGCCATTTCATGGCCAAGGAAATCTACGAGCAGCCCGAAACCATCTCGCACACGCTCAGCAACTATGTGGATATGGGCGCCGAACGTGTCGCCTTGCGCGAAACACTCCCGTTCAACTTTGCCGATCTCAGCCGCCTGACCATCAGCGCCTGCGGCACGGCCTATTTTGCCGGCGCCGTCGCCAAATACTGGTTCGAGAAATATGCCCGCCTGCCGGTGGATATCGATGTGGCCTCCGAGTTCCGCTATCGCGAGCCGCCGCTGGAAAAGGGCGGCCTGTCGCTGTTCATCTCCCAGTCCGGCGAGACGGCCGACACGCTGGCCGCGCTGCGCTATTGCGCCAGCCAGGGCCAGCATGTGGCGAGCCTGGTCAACACCCAGGAGTCCACCATCGCCCGCGAATCCGATGTGGTGTTCCCCATTCTCTGCGGTCCCGAGATCGGCGTCGCCTCCACCAAGGCGCTCACCGCCCAGCTCACCGCCCTGGCCAGCCTCGCCATCGCCGCTGGCCGCGCCCGTGGCGTGCTTGATGCCGCTCAGGAGGCCGAACTGGTGCGCGCCCTGATCGGTCTGCCCAGCGCCGTTTCCGAGGCTCTGGCCACCGAAGGCCAGATCATCGACATCGCCAAGCGCCTCTCCAAGGCCAAGGACGTGCTCTATCTCGGCCGTGGCCCCATGTTCCCCATCGCCATGGAAGGCGCGCTCAAGCTCAAGGAAATCAGCTATATCCACGCTGAAGGCTATGCTGCCGGCGAGCTCAAGCACGGCCCCATCGCCCTGGTGGACGAAGCCATGCCGGTCATCGTCGTCGCGCCCTCGGACGAACTCGTCGACAAGACCCTGAGCAA
>JAHJOS010000197.1 GCA_018820005.1 Alphaproteobacteria bacterium
CCGGCTTGGTTACCACCGCAATGCCGCGTTCCTCTGCCAACGCCCGCACGGCGGGGCTGCGATCGGCCGTCACCAGCGCTGCCGGCAGATGCCCACCCAGATTATGCCGCAGCCATTCAATGGCATCCAGGCCCGATGTCTGGTCGAGGTGATAATCCATCAGCACCAGATCGGGGTACCAGCCTTCCAATAGGCGCTCGCGGTCGATCTGCTTGAGCGAAAGGGCGCTGCGCACGTCGCAGCCCCAATGGGTCAACAGGCCTTCCATGGCCTCGGTGATGGTTCGCTCATTGTCCACGCACAGCACCTTGAGCCCCAGCGTGCCGAAGTTCACATCCACCGCGGCAGCCCCGGCGCTGGGCTCGGCCAGCGTGCGGGTAGCCGGCAGGTACAGCGAAAACCGTGACCCCCGCCCTTCCACGCTATCGAGTTCGAGCGTCAGCCCCAGCGCGGTCACCAGGCGCTGCACGATCGACAGCCCCAGCCCCAGCCCCTGGGCCATGCGGGCGCCGCGTTCCAGCCGCGAGAATTCGGCGAACAGCAGGCGGTGCTGATCCTTGTTAAAGCCAATGCCTGTATCGATCACATCGAGCCGCACCCGGTTGCCGCGCCGCCGCAGTCCCACAAGCACCTTGCCGCCCGGCGTGGTGTATTTGATCGCGTTCGAAACCAGGTTCTGCACGATGCGACCGACGAGGCTCCTGTCCACCAGCACCGTCGTCTTGGTCGATACAATGGCCAGCGTGATATTGCGCTCGCGTGCCAGCGGGCCGAATTCCACCTCGATCTTCTTGAGCAGGTCGCGTGCCGCCACCGGCGCCGGTGCCGGCCGCAGCGCCCCGCTGTCGATGCGCGAAATATCGAGCAGCGCGCTCATGATGTCTTCTACCGCCGTCAGCGATGCCTCGATGGAATTGGCCAGGTCCGCCAGCCCGGTCAGCTTGGCCCGCTCGATCAGCGTCGACGTATAAAGCCGCGCTGCATTGAGTGGCTGCAGCAGGTCGTGGCTGGCCGCAGCCAGAAACCGCGTCTTGTCGTGGTTGGCAGCGTCCGCCTTGGCCCGGGCACTTTCGAGTTCGGTATTGACCCGCGTCAGATCGGCTGTGCGCTGCGCCACCCGGCCTTCGAGCGATTGATTGGCCAGCTCCAGCGCGCGCTCCGCCTTCACCCGTGCCGTGACATCGGAAAAGCTGATCACCAGTCCCCCGTCAGGCAGCCGGCTGCTGTGAAACTCCAGCGTCTGCCCGCCGTCGCCCAGTCGCTGCGTCACCGTAACGGGCGAACCCGTCAGCAGCGTGATTCGCTCCAGCGCCAGTCTTGCGGCATCCCCCGGACCCAGATCGCCGCGATTACCGAGAAAAAGTGCAATATCGAACAAGGGTGTGCCGGCCCGCGTCAGCTCGACCGGCAAATCGAGTAGTGCATTATATCGCCCGTTTGAGGTGACCAGATGCAGCCCCGCATCGAACACGGCAACGCCCTGCGGAATGTGGTCTAGCGCCTGTTGCACGCCGGTCTGGGCATCGCTTTGGGAGGGCAGCGTCATCTGGGTTTGGCAATCTGTCGCTTGTTGCTGGTCAATATCGGCCGCTGTGCCGGGCCGCGCAAGTCCGCCAATGGGCCCATTGCTTTTGGTAAATGCCGCGTTCAGAATTAAGTTCCACAGGGTGCAACGCTGCCTTGTTGCGATTGGGAAGAACAAAGAAGGGTCAAAATGTTCAAAGAATTCCGTGACTTCGCCATCAAGGGCAATATGGTCGATCTGGCAATCGGCGTGATCATCGGTGCGGCCTTCGGTGCCATCGTTTCGTCTCTGGTTGATGATGTATTCATGCCGCTGATCGGGCTGTTGATTGGTGGGATCGATTTTTCCAACCTGTTCATCGTGCTGTCCAATCCCGACAATCTGCCCGCGCCATCGCTCGCAGCAGCGCAGGCCGCCGGCATCGCCACCATGAATGTCGGCCTGTTCATCAATGCGGTCGTCAAGTTCACCATCATTGCCTTCGTGCTGTTCATGGTGGTCAAGGGCATCAATTCCCTCAAACGCGAGGCCGCTGCCGAACCGGTTGCATCCACTCCGGCGCCGTCCCGGGAGGAAGTCCTGCTCACCGAAATCCGCGACGCCCTGCGCGCCCGCTGAACCGCGAAGAGGCCAGCTTTTACCGCTGGCCTTTTCTTCACGGCACTGCTAGGAATAAAAGCTCTATAGCGCCGGAGATAAGAGGAAATATACCTCTACGTGTAGGTGGTAACTCCTACGTAGTCTCCGTATCGGCAGGCAGGAACACTTAGTGCAAACTACCGTGGTTGGGTCAGATTGGTTCAACTACAACTATTTAGCGCAATTGCCAGGGCAGGGGGCAACATGAGCGATGAGATTTACTACCAACCCAGTTTTAGCCGCGACCGGTTGATCCATATTGTCGATCCCGATCTGGCCACGTGCGAGGCCCTCAGCGTGCTGTTCCGGCTCGAGGGCTTCCAGACCAGTTTTTCGGTAGACGCCGGTCATTTCCTGATCGCGCTGGAACGCCGCCGCCCCGATGTAGTGGTGCTCAATCTGCGCATTGGTGCCGAGAGCGGGCTCAGCCTGCTGCGGCGCATCAAGGCACTGCGCACCGCCATTCCCGTCTTCATGCTGGCCGACTATCCCCAGGTCGAGGCCTCGGTGACCGCCATGAAGCTGGGCGCCACCGATGTGGTCAGCAAACCCATCGACACCGAGCACCTGCTCAGCGGCATTTTCGATGCCCTGCGTGGCGATGTGCATGTCAGTGCCATGTATGGCGGTCGGCGCGGCATCGAGGTGCATGGCTTCGCCCGCCTGACCCCGCGCGAGCGCGAGGTGCTGCAACTGATCAGCAATGGTCAGTCCAACAAGGAAGCCGGTCGCGTTCTGGGCATATCCCCCCGCACGGTCGAAGTGCACCGCGCCCGCGTCATGGAAAAACTGGGTGCCAGAAACACTGCCGATTTGATGCGTATTGTGCTCACGGGCTGACCGAGCAGGCAAACAGCGTGCAAAGAGCAGGCAAACTGCATGCTAAAAGCAGGCTTGCACGCTGCAAGGGCCATGCAAAAACCATGACTGGCTGGCGTGTTGGATTGCGAAACCGGAGTGCCCATGCCCAACCTGCCCGCGCCAATCGCTCTGCTCAGCGACAGCCTGATGGCGGCCATTGACCATGCAATGCCGGGCCAAGTGACGGCGTTTTACCTCGTCGGTTCAGTCGCCCTGGGTGACTACCGCGACGGCCACAGCGACCTCGATTTCATCGCAGTTTTGTCGCACCCGCCTGACACGCAGGCTCTGGCAAAAGTCCATGCCGATATGGCCAATCGCTTCCCGGACATCGACTGCGACGGCATCTATCTTGACCCACAGGCGCTGTCCAAACCACCGGCCGGCCTGGGCGCCGCCGCACGCGATGGCCGTTTAACGCCGCAGTCTGCCGACGAACGCCACCCCGTCAGCTGGCTGCTGCTCGCCGATTCCGGCATAGCCCTGCGCGGCCCGTTTCCCGACCACAACTGGGTCGCCGCTGACCGTAGGGCCGCGATGGCCTATAGCCGCAGCAATCTGCTAACCTATTGGCAGAAATGGCTTAAAGCCTTCGACGCAACCCGCTCCACGCTCAATCATGACCAGCTCGACGAGGCCGTGCACTGGGGCGTTCTGGGCGCCCTGCGGGTTCACGCCACCATGATCACCGGCCGCGTCCCGTCCAAAAGCGAAGCCGGCCTCTATGGCCAGTCGGCCTTCCCACAGCACGCCCCGATCATCGCCGAAGCCCTGCGCCTGCGACAGGCCGGCTCCAGTCCCAGCCTCTATGCCGAACCGGCGACACGCGGCGCCGACGCGGTCGAACTGCTCGCCGCTGTCACGGGCTCAGCCTAGCCGTCCGCCTCGCCTTATTTGGCCGCATCGTCCGGCTTGTCGTCATCGCGCACGATCTCGATCCGCACATTGGTTGCCAATCCAGCCAGTGCCGCAATAGCGGCCAGCCAGGGCGCCGTAAGCGCCACAACGCCCCCGGCGATGGCCCCTGCCGTCAGTGGGATCTCCAGCATGGTGTCGCCGTCGCCGGTATGGATGCGCAGGCGTCGCACATTGCCTTCGGCCATCAGGGCCTTGATGCGCTCCACCAACTGGTGCCCGGCGATCTCGATTTCTTCGCTGAAACTGCGCTTGCCGTCCTGGTTCATCATGCCGCTCCTTCAAGGATATTTTGGTTCAAAATCAGTCCCTTGGCCCAGGCGGCCGCACGCTCGCGCTCACCATCCTTGAGTGGACCTTCGGTGCCCAGTACCAGAAAACCAGTGGCGGTCCCGGCCTCAACGCAGCCCCGCTCGATCAGCCTGCGCTGTATGGTCTGGCCAGCATAGCCCCCTACTTCCACCACCCAGCGCAGTGGCGCGGGCTGGATGGTATCGAGGTCCAGTCGCGTGTCGAATGCAGCTGCACGCAGTCCCGCCATGCCGGCGTCCGGCAGCGCTTCCAGCACGTCCTGGATAGCCGGCGTGGGGCGAAAGCCGCGCGTGGGTGACCCAATGATCAACAGGTCCACGCCGGTGAGGTCCGGAACATGCCCGATGTTGACAGACTCCAGCCGCACCGCATGCTCAGGCTGCAGCGCCTGGGCCATCGCTTGTGCGATGCTGGCCGTATTGCCGTAGATGCTGTCGTGGACGATCAAGACCACCATGGCGCCCTCCTGTGTTGGCAGGATGAGCATGGACCCGCCCCAGCGAGCCCGCCTTGATGTCGATCAACCGCCCAGGCTGGGCAGGGTCAAATCGCCCGAGGTGAGCTTGCTGGCCGTGATGGCGGCCTCGGCCGCTTCGCGCGGCAGTTCCAGGCTGGTCCACACGCTGACCAGCGCATGGCGCAGGGCAAAGATCATCTCGTCGGTGTGCAGCGGCGTCGGGGTAATGCGCAGCCGCTCGGTGCCCTTGGGCACGGTGGGATAGTTGATGGGCTGGATATAGATATTGTGCTTTTCCAGCAGCATGTCGCTGGCCGCCTTGACCGCGCGGGCATCGCCCACGATCAGCGGCACGATATGGGTCGATGTTTCCATCACCGGCAGGCCCGCATCGGCCAGGATCGCCTTGGTCAGCCGCGCCTGGCGCTGGTGCATGATGCGCTCATGCCCATTGCCCTTGAGGTGCTCGATCGAAGCCCGCGCCGCCGCACATAGCGCCGGTGGCAGCGAAGTGGTGAAGATGAACTCGGGCGCATAGGAGCGCACGGCATCGACGATGGCGCGGTTGGCCGCAATATAGCCGCCCATCACGCCAAAGCCCTTGGCCAGCGTGCCCTCGATGATGTCGATCCGGTCCATCAGGCCATCGCGTTCCGCAATGCCGCCGCCGCGTGGGCCATACATGCCCACGGCATGGACTTCGTCGATATAGGTCAGCGCGCCGAATTCCTCGGCCAGCGCGACGATCTCGGCAATGGGGGCGACATCGCCATCCATCGAATAGACCGATTCAAAGCAGATCAGCTTGGGCCGCTTGCGGTCGACCTGGCTGAGCAGCTCGCGCAGATGGCCCACGTCATTGTGGCGGAAGATCTTCTTTTCCATGCCGGACTGGCGCACGCCCTGGATCATGGAGGCATGATTGAGCTGGTCCGAAAAAATCATGCAGTTGGGCAGCAGCCGCGCGATGGTGGCGATGGCGGCCTCGTTGGAGACAAAGCCCGATGTGAACACCAACGCTGCTTCCTTGCGGTGCAGGTCGGCGAGCGAACGCTCCAGCTCGACAAGCGGGCGGTTTGTGCCCGAGATATTGCGCGTGCCGCCCGAGCCGACGCCCAGCTTGCCCGCCGTCTCCTGCATGGCGCCGATCACCTTGGGGTGCTGGCCCATGCCCAGATAGTCATTGGAGCACCAGATGGTGATTTCACGCTGGTTGTCTGAATCGTCGCGATAGATGGCGCGCGGAAACTGGCCCGCCACCCGCTCGAGGTCAGCAAAGACCCGATAGCGCTTTTCGGCACGCAGTGTGTCGACCGCATCTTCGAAAATGCTACGATAGTCCATCGAACTGTCCTTCTGCCTGTCGGCGGGCAGATCGCCCAACCTTCGACACCAGCTTCGCCCGATGCCAGGCGTGGCGCCTTGACCTAAGTCAACGCCCCACGGCTATTTCGCGCCGGACCCCAATTGCGCACCAAAGCATGGGCCCGCAAGTTGAGAGACATTCTAAACTGCACTGGTTAACCAGACAATGCGGCAAACGCGCACGAGGCCCCTTCGGGATGGTCGCAAGCGCGTGATCGCCAGGCATCGCGCCACCCCGACAGCCCCGCTATCGCGCCGAAAACCGGTAGATTTCTGCCGCAACCATGTCGTGGCCCGACAGCACTTCGCCTTCGGGCCGACCGCCGGGACAATGCGGATGTTCGCCACGTCGAGCCCGCAGGTGCGCAGCTGTCCAGCGTGTAGGCGCCCAGGCTGAGTCGGCTGGGGCGCCGGTTATCTGGGTCAGCGGCCCGCTCTGCCGGCCATAACTGCGCCGTGCTCTCGAACGCCCGCAGGCTGTCGCGTTGGGATCGACTGGGAGCGGGCAGCGAGGCGGGCTTGACGAAATTGAGCGACATGCAAATTTCTGGGCCTGTCGTGACCGGCGCCCTTTGCTGGCGTCAGTTGTCCTGCCGATGATGCCGAGACCCGCTTGCTGGGGCCCGTTCGGTTGCGCTAAGCCCGAGATAGTCCGAGGAGCTTGTCGATGACCCCGTCAAAGATCGCCTACGCCCGCTATCCCAGCCTGCAAGCCATGCCCGTCATTATCTCTGGAGGCGCCTCGGGCATCGGCGCCGCATTGGTGCGCAATTTCGCCGATCAGGGCGCCCGGGTCGGCTTTGTCGATATCGACCAGACGGCAGGCGTTGCGCTCGAAGCCGAACTTGCTGCCGCAGGGCAAGTCGCCCGTTTCATCGCCTGCGATATCACCGATACAACGGCCTATCAGGCCGCGATCCACGCCTTGGGCGACGCCCATGGCGATGCGCTGGTGCTGATCAACAACGCCGCCCATGACCAGCGCCATGGCTGGGCCGATGTCACTTCGCAGGAGTGGGACGATCGTATCGCCGTCAATCTCAAGCATGCGTTTTTTGCCATTCAAGCCGTTGCACCGGCCATGATCCGGGCCGGACGTGGTTCCATCATCAATACCGGCTCGATCAGCTGGATGATCCGCACGCCAATGCTGCCGATCTACGAAACCGCCAAGGCAGCCACCCACGGGCTCACCCGCGCCATGGCAGGCGAACTGGGGCGTTCGGGTGTTCGCGTCAACACGCTTGTCCCTGGCGCCGTCATCACCGATCGACAGCTCGAACTCTGGCTCACCAAGGAGTCCATGCGCGATATCGAGGCCAGCCAGGCCCTGCGCGGACACATCTATCCCGATGATGTGGCGCGCATGGCCATGTTTCTGGCTGCGGACGATAGTGCCATGATTTCCGGGCAACAATTCCTGGTTGATGCGGGCTGGGCTAGCGCCTGAGGCCGTTCATCGGGCGTTCAGGGCCTTTCGTTCATCACGGTCCTGCCGTATTCAGTAGTCACCAAATGGCCACTTACCGAATCCTTCAGGGGGATAATCATGAAATCCAAGATCTTGGTCGCTCTCGCAGCGACGCTCGCGCTGTCTGCTTGCACCACCACCAATCCCTACACGGGTGAGAGCCAGCTTTCCAACACCGCTGGCGGCGCATTGATCGGTACGGGCGGCGGCGCCATTGCCGGCGCGCTGGTTGGCGCTGCCGTGGGCGGCGATCCGCGTGTGGGCGCCCTGATCGGCGCTGGCGTGGGCGGCCTGACGGGCGCAGGCATCGGTGCTTACATGGACCAGCAGGAAGCCGAGCTGCGCGCGCAGCTGCAGGGTACCGGCGTTTCCGTGACACGTGTGGGTCAGAACATCATTCTGAACATGCCTTCCAACATCACCTTCGCCTCCGACCAGTCCACGGTGCAGCCCCAGTTCAATTCTACCCTGGTGTCGGTTGCCCTGGTGCTCAAGAAGTTCGACAAGTCCATCATCGATGTCTATGGCCACACCGATAGCCAGGGCGATGACGCCTACAACCTCAGCCTGAGCCAGCGTCGCGCCGTCTCTGTGGCGACAACCCTGGCCAACCAGGGCATCGATCAGCGTCGTTTCTACATCGAAGGCAAGGGCGAGACGTCCCCCATCGCTTCGAACGCCACCGAGCAGGGCCGCGCCCAGAACCGTCGCGTCGAAATCCAGATCGCCCCGATCAGCCGCGGCTAATTCTGCCCGTCACATTGACAAAAGCGCGGCCCATCGGGCCGCGCTTTTCTTGGCGGCCTGGTTTTCGTCGCACCGAAGTGACGAAGCGCTAGAGCAACTGCATCAAAAGCAGGATGGCGATGATGATCGCCAGCGCGATGACCCCATAGAGCCACCAATTGGTCGGGCCGGTGGCACCAACCGTCGCTTCGTGGTCATTGGCCACTTTGAGCTCGGAATGCGGCGGAACCTCAATGCGCGAGCCATTCTCGTCGATGAGCGCATCAACACTGGCTTCTGTACGGCTCGGCTTGTCGGGTGCAGTCGCCATGATCAGATCTCCTCATTTTCCCTGTATTGCCATCCTGCGCCGCCGTGGTGGCAATAAAACGGCCAACGCAGAAAAGACTTGGGGAGCCGCCTGGCATTCTACCTGCTCAAGGCGACAATGACGGGCTCGCGGGGATTCGCGCTTAACTGAACTGAACTGTTCGAATTCACTGAGGTTGGCATTTCTGCAGCGGCCAAGTCCGAGACAAGTGGCACCCGGAGCAAAGAAAAACCGAGGGCGCAGCGTGGTCGCTGCGCCCTCGGCGTTCTCAGTTGGTCCAAATGGTCAAGAGGGCCGGCGCTTATTGCACTTCAGGCACCCAGACCATCATCGAGCCCTGGCCGCGGTTGGCCCATAGATAGTAGGGCACGGCGGTCAGTGTCGCCGTATCGTCTACGGGCGGGGTGGTGCGGTAGAGCGTCTGCCAGTCGCCTTCCTTGATCGCCAGGGCCTTGGCCTTGAGGGTCACCACGCCATCGAAAAGATCTGCCCGTGTCTCGGCCCTCAGTTCGGCATGGCGCGGCAGCTTGAGCCGCTGCACGCGACCGCCCGGATTGTCGATCTCTTCCACGCAGTACACCAGCGGACCGCGCTTGAGCGCGATGCGTCCGGCATCCATGATGACACCGGGGTTGGCATAGAGCCGCACCGGCGGCATGGGCAGCGACAGGCGCACCACATCACCAGCCTGCCAGGTCCGGTTGATGGTGAGGTAGCCGTTCACCGCGCCGTCAACCGCAATGGCCTCGCCGTTGACCGAGACTGTGGCGCCTTCTGACCAGCCCGGAATACGCAGTTTGACGTCAAACGCCGTTGGTTTGGCCGGATCGACATGGATGGCGATGTCGCCATCCCAGGGGTAGGTCGAGACTTCGCGCAGCGCCACGCTGGTGCCTGCGATCTCGGCCGTGGTGGCAATGCCGCCATAGAGGTGAAACGCCACGCCATCGCTGGCGGTGGAGACGAAATAGCCGCCCACCGATGCAACAAGTCGGCTCACATTCATGGTGCAGCATGGGCAGGTGTGCCAATCCCAGCGGGTCGGCGTGCCGTCGCTCTCAAGTGGATTGGCGTAGAAATAATGCTCGCCATCGCGGCTGAGCCCGCTCAACGCGCCATTGAACATGGCCAGCTCGAGGATGTCGGCATATTTGCCGTCGAGATCGAGATGCAGCATGCGCTGCGCCC
>JAHJOS010000198.1 GCA_018820005.1 Alphaproteobacteria bacterium
CCTTGAGCACGACGCCCCGCACGCCCGAGAGCGCAGCCATGTTGACCGTCTCGATGTCTTCGTCATTGGCGCCGACATTGCCGATGTGGGGGAAGGTGAAGGTGACGATCTGGCCGGCATAGGACGGATCGGTCAGCACTTCCTGATAGCCCGTCATGGCGGTGTTGAAGCACACTTCGCCGGCGGCGTGGCCGATGGCCCCGATGCCGCGGCCTTCCAGGCGCGTACCATCTGCCAGGATCAGAAGTGCGGTCGCGGGGGATTGCTGCCAGCCGGTCACGGTGGGCCTCCAAAATAGGTTTCAGATGGTCGCGCGATCTGCCTGAAAAGGTCTGCACCTTTTCTGACCACGCTTTGACGATGTCGATTGAGGCCTCGTCATAGAAGGCCGATCCCGGCAGCGCAAGTGGCGCAACAGGATGATTGTGCCTATATGGGGCGACAAAATTGCATTGCTAGAGGATACCAGCCCATGCGCGAACAGTTCAGCGAAGGCCTCAAGACGGCCCTCAAGGCCCGGGATCAGCGGCGCACAGCCACGCTACGGGCTATTACAGCAGCCATCAAGGACAAGGACATCGCGATCCGCCAGGAGAATCGCGGGCCCGCGACCAATGAGGAAATCCTCGCCATTGTGCAAAAGATGGTCAAGCAGCGCGAAGAGAGCTTTGCCATCTATGCGCAGGCCGGCCGCGCCGATCTGGCGACGGTGGAAAAGGAAGAGATCGACATCCTCAACGAGTTCCTGCCCAAGGGGTTGAGCGAAGCCGAAGTTGATGCCGCCATTCAGGCCGCCATTGCGTCAACCGGCGCCGAGGGTGCCAAGGACATGGGCAAGGTGATTGCCCAGCTCAAGGTCGATTATCCCGGTCGTATCGATTTCGGCAAGGCCAGTGGCCGGGTCCGCGCTGCGCTGGCCGGCTGAGCGTCCGGTCAGACGGCCAGATCAGGCAATGTTGCGCCCGGCCAGGGTCATCACCTGGTTGCGGCCATCGCTCTTGGCCCGATAGAGGGCATCGTCGGCCCGGTTGAGCACCGATGAAAAGGTCTCTCCAGGGCCGCTGGTCGCCACACCAACACTGACGGTGGCGGCGATCATCTGGGACAGGGACCGGGTCGGGTGCGCCTCGAAGTCGACGCGGATGGATTCGGCTACCTGTCGTGCAGCCTCGATGGGCTGGGCGAGCAGAACAGCACAGAATTCCTCGCCGCCCAGCCGCGCAACGGCGTCTTCGGCACGCACATTGACGCGCAGCATGGCGCCGAAATGGTGGATGACTGCGTCCCCGGCGGCATGGCCATACCGGTCGTTGATCTGCTTGAAATGGTCGATGTCGAACATCAGCACAGCCGAGCCCGTGGGCAGCGGACCGATGCCAAAGCGATCAAAGATGGCGCGGCGATTGAGCAGGCCGGTCAGCGAATCGGTCTGGGCTTCCTGGCGGTGACGACGGGTGGCCCGGGCCTGGTTGATGGTGAGCGAAATGGCGCCAAGCCCGGACAGGCCCGCAATGGCCATGATCGAATTGAAATTCTCCGCCCAGTTCGCCGGCGGCGCTGTCAGGATCATGGTGCCCTCCGAGATCAATACGCCGGCGCAGGCGACAAAGGACAATGCCGTCATGGCAAAGATGACTGCGCCCGATCCCATCAGCACCCGAGACTCCTGCCGACCAGCGAAGAACTGGTAGCCCGAAAGCAGCATGAAGGTGGCACAGCCCAGGTTCAGTACAATGGTTCCCAGGCCCGAATAGCCCAGCAGAAATGGCACACCCATGGCCGTGACGGCGATGAGCCAGAGCGCAAACAGCGGTGCGCGCCGCACTGCGCCGAGCCGGAACTGGGTGCATCCTGCCAGGATGAAGGCCATCCCGGTCAGGAGCGCTGCAAATGACAGCATTATCATATTGGCATCGTAGGGGCCCTGGCGCAGGCCGAGGGCAACAAGGGCGATCACGACAAAACCCATGCCGACCGCCCAATTGCCGAGGTAGTTGTCGGCTCGGGCGTTGAACCAACCAATGAGCAGGGTCAGCATCAAGGCGGCGCTGGAGGTCGCGATGGCGATCATCAATGTCGGGTTGTCGATCATTGCCATGTGCTGTTCACTCCCGGGCCTGCCGACGCGTGGCACCCATAGCAGAACGCTACGCAAAGCAAAGCAAACCGTGTCCCGCCGCGCACTGCAGCTGAAATTTAGCCGCAACATCGTGACTAAATCGTTCGCGGGGGGCGTTATTTCGACGGTTATGCGGCGGGTTGCGGCGCCGGATGGGGGAAGCGTATTTCCATCCAATGGGAGGCAATGGCCACCGCTACGGCCAGCACCAGCGCCACGCTGCCGATCAGCGGCAGCACGCGATAGCCCAGTCCCTGCTCGAGCAGGCTGGCGCCCAGAACGGCGCCAATGGCGATGCCGATATTGAAGCCAGTGGGGATCAGGGAGGATGCCAGATTGGGCGCATCGGCTGCCCAGGCCAGCACGCGCGATTGTACCGGCGAGCCAAAGGCGAAGTTGACGCCGCCCCAAAAGACCACCGTGATGGCCATCACCACGGGGTAGGGGCTGACGAAATAGACCAGGGTGAAGGCCAATGCCTGGGTGCTCAGAATGGCGATCAGCGACGGCATCAGGCGCCAGTCTGCCAGGCGTCCGCCAATGAAGACGCCAATGGTTGAGCCGACGCCATAGAGCAGCAGCACCCAGGGCACGGTGTTGACATCAAGCCCGGTCACCTCGCGCAGCAGCGGCGCGATGTAGGTGAACAGGCTATATTGCCCGATCATCACCAGCACCACGATGAGCAGCGAGGTCACGATCTGCTGGCGAGCCAGCGCCTTGAACTCGCGCCGGAAGCTGCCTGTTGTCGATGAGGCGCCGGCTGTATTGGGCAGGAACAGCGCGATGGACAGGGTCGAGACCAGGCCCAGCGCCCCCACCGCCCAGAACGTCGCCCGCCAGCCCCAGGCATTGCCGATGGCGGTGCCGCCGGGCACGCCCAGAATATTGGATACGGTCAGCCCGGACAGGATCATGGCCACGGCAAAACCGCGCTTGTCCTTGGGCACAAGGCTCACCGCCACGACGGCGGCGATGCCGAAATAGGTACCATGCACGACCGCGACCAGGACACGGGCGGCCATCAGATATTCAAAGCTCGGTGCCAATGCGCAGAGCACCTGACCCAGGGTGAACAGGGTTCCCAGCACCAGGATCACCGATTTGCGTGCGAACTTCTTTGTCGCCACCACCAGCAGCGGGCCACCGATGGCAATGCCGATGGCGTAACCGGTGACCAGATATCCGGCGACCGGAACGGAGATGCCAAGCCCGCTGGCAACCTCGGGCAGCACGCCGGCGATAACGAATTCGGCGGTGCCGAAGGCGAAGGCGGCCAGGAACAGGGCGAACAGCGGTAGCGACATGGGATCAATCCGCCAGCGGCGGGCCTCGGTTGAAGTGCCCTCAAACCACGCGCGATGCCACATCGCAATCAACAAAAGCTGCCGGGACTATAGAAAAGCTAAAACAATGGTGGCTTGGAAATTTCGCCGGCTGCGCTAGGGTGTGACCGTGCGGCATCGGGTCGCCAAGGAGGCAAGTCAATGTCGGTATCGGCTGAAACCAAGCGGCGCTTTGCGCTCGCCACAGCGCTGCGCGGCGCTTTGATGCTGCTGGCGGGTATTTACGCCGTCATCTGGCCGGATCAGGCATTGCTGGTCATGGTGCTGGCTGGTGGCATTCTGCTGCTGGTCGATGGCGCGCTTGGCCTGTGGAGCCTGACATTCGGCGGCGGCAAAAGTGGCAATTACTGGTTTGACGTGGTCTCGAACGCCCTCTCGCTGATCCTGGGTATCCTGTTCCTGTTGCAGCCATTGATCGCGACCGTCTTAACTGTGACCTTCCTGGCCACTCTGGTGGGTATCGCCGCGCTTGTCGTGGGTGTGATGCAGATTGTCGTCATCACCCGGGAGCGCGAGCACTATGCCCGCATCTGGCCGGTTGTGCTGTCGGGCATTTCCTACATTCTGCTCGGTCTGGTCTTCCTGTTCTTCCCGCTGCTCAGCGCCTCGATCGGCGTCATCTTCGGCGGCGTGCTGCTGATCATGTTCTCGTTCGGCCTGTTCGGCTGGGCATGGCGGCTCTATCAGCGCAGCAAGCAGGTCTAGGCTGAAGGGTAGGCAAGTATGACCGAGATTTCGCCTCCCGGCCGCTGGAGCGTCGAACGCGCCAACCAGTGGTACGACCAGTTGCCTTGGCTTGTGGGCGCAAATTTCGTGCCCTCCACCGCCTCCAACCAGCTCGAGATGTGGCAGGCGGCGAGCTTTGATCCCGATGCGATCGCTCGTGAACTCGGCTGGGCCGCTGATGTCGGCATGAATACTATGCGGGTGTTCCTGCATGACCTGCTCTGGGCCGACGATGCGTCGGGCTTCCAGCAGCGGATCGACCGCTATCTCGATATCGCCGCAGGCAAGGGCATCGGCACCATGCTGGTGCTGTTCGATTCGGTATGGAACCCCGACGTTTCGCTCGGCCCCCAGCCTGCGCCGCGGCCGGGCCTACACAATTCACAATGGGTGCAGGGCCCGGGCCTGGCTCTCGGCGACGCCAGCCAATACCCGCGCCTGCAGCGCTATGTCGAAGGCGTCGTCGGCGCCTTCGCCAATGATGAGCGGGTGCTGGTCTGGGACGTCTGGAATGAGCCCAGCAATCTCAATGTCGGGCGTTTCAAGGAAGTCCCCAACAAGGTCGATCTGGTCACCGAACTGCTGCCGCAGGTGTTCGGTTGGGCGCGCAATGCCGGGCCGAGCCAGCCCCTGACGGCCGGCGTCTGGGCCGGCAAGACGCTCTATGATGACCCGCATGCGCGAATTCAGATCGAGAATTCCGACGTCATCAGCTTTCACGATTATCAGACGCCCGAGCGCTTTGCGGCCAAGCTGGCCGACCTGCCGCGCGACCGTCCGCTGTTCCTCACCGAGTTCATGGCGCGTACGCCCGGCAGTACCTTCGAGGGCATTCTGCCGATCGCCAGGCAGGAACGCATTGCCAGCTATTGCTGGGGCCTGGTCGCGGGCCGCTCCCAAACGCTTTACCCGTGGGACAGCTGGACCCGGCCCTATATCGACGCCATGCCCGATCCCTGGTTCCACGATGTGTTCCACAGCGATGGTCGGCCCTATCGCGAGACCGAGACGGCATTCCTGCGCCAGATCACCGGGCGGGGCAAAACGGCCTGATCAGTCGTAGGTGACGGCGATGCCGGCAACGGAGGCGTCTTGCCGGCGGATATCGGCCGGCAAGGGCAGGGCAATCTGCAGGCTTGCCGGTGTGTTCCAGCGGGCAGATAGCGTCACTTTCTCGCCAATAATCAGGAAGCTGGCGGCGTCATCGGGCACGCCATCGCCCAGCGGCAGCAGCGCCGCCTGGGTGTTGGGCGCGGTTGATGGCCCGCAGATGCGCGAAAAGATCACCAGGTCAAACCGGCCATCGGGGCTGCCCAACCGCGCCTGCTCGTCAACGCTGCAGCCGGGCACCAGCGACCCCAATATCCACAAAGCTGCGCCCACCAGCAGGGCCGGCAGAGTGAGCAGCAGCACCAAGCTGCGGAAACGGAAGGCATTGCTGGCGGCCATTGTCCGGGGTCCGGGCTGTGGAAAAGCTGTTGGCTCGTGACTCGGGCCACGCGAATGCTTACTTAACACCTCATGCGCTTTTCCGATCAATTTCTGGACGAGATCCGTCAACGCCTGCCCATAACGCAGGTGGTGGGCGAACATGTGCTGTGGGACAAGCGCAAGAGCCAGCCGGGCAAGGGCGACATGTGGGCCTGCTGCCCGTTTCATGGCGAAAAAAGCCCGAGTTTTCATGCCGATGATCGTCGGGGCATCTATCACTGCTTTGGCTGCGGTGTGTCGGGCGACCACTTTCGCTTTCTGACCGAAAAGGCAGGCATGAGCTTTCCCGAGGCCGTGGAAAAGCTCGCGGGCATGGCCGGTGTGCCCATGCCGGCCCGCGATGCCGTGCAGGAAAAGCGCGAGGCTGAACGCAAGTCCCTCACCGATGTGATGGAGCTGGCGACCCGCTATTTCGAGGCCGCGCTCAGCCACAATATCGGGGCTAGGGCGCGGGGCTATCTGCTGGAACGTGGCGTGTCGGCCCAGAGCCAGACGCGGTTCCGCATCGGCTTTGCCCCCGATAGCCGCAATGGCCTCAAGGAACATCTGGCGCAGAACGGCGTCTCGGCGCAGGATATGATCGATACCGGGCTTGTCGCCACGCGCGAAAACGATCCGCTGGCCTATGACCGGTTCCGCAATCGCGTGATGTTCCCCATCACCGATTTCCGTGGCCGGGTCATCGCCTTTGGCGGGCGGGCCCTATCGTCCGATGTGCCGGCGAAATATCTCAATTCGCCCGAGACCGAGCTCTTTCACAAGCGGCAGACGCTCTACAATGGCCAGGGCGCGCAAAAGGCGGCGCGCGACGGCAGCACAGTTGTGGTGGTCGAGGGCTATCTCGACGTGATCGCCGCAGTGGCCGCTGGCTTTGAGGGCACTGTGGCGCCGCTGGGGACAGCGCTGACCGAAGAGCATCTGCAATTGCTGTGGCGGATGAGCCCGGACCCGATCCTGTGCTTTGATGGCGACAAGGCGGGGCTCAAGGCCGCTGAGCGTTCCGCTGATATTGTCATGCCGCATCTGAAACCGGGGTTTACCGTGCGCATCGCCACGCTGCCCGAGGGGCAGGACCCTGACGATCTGATCAAGGCGCAGGGTCGTGGCGCCTTTGCCGATGTCCTGGACCGGGCGCGGAGCCTCTCGGACATGATCTGGAGTATGGAGACCGGTGGGCTGGTGCCCGAGACGCCTGAGGCGCGGGCAGCGCTGCAGGCGCGGTTGCGCGAGCGTGCCAATTCGATCCAGGATTCCTCGGTCAAGTTCCATTACGGGCAGGCCTTTGACGAAAAGCTGAGGGCTTTCCTGGCGCCCATGCGGCAGAACCGCTTTGAGCCGCGTGGCGGGCAGCAACGCTATGGACAGAGCGGCGCCTATGGCTATCCCCGTGGCGGCACGCCCAAGCTGGTGGTGTCCGATACGCTGCGCAATTCGCGCCTGCTCAAGCCGGGCTCGATGGCCGAAGCGACCCCGCGCGAGGCGGCCATCATTCTCAGCCTGGTCAATCACCCCGCGCTGGTCGAGGACAAGTTCGAACTGCTGGCTGCGCTCGACTTCGAAACGCCGGCGGCACAAAAAGTGATGGGCGAAATTCTGGGCCTGGCCGTGCGCCACCATGATATTTCGGCTGATGACATGAAATCGGCGCTAGGGGCCCGTGGCCATGGCGCTGCGCTTGACCGCATGGCCGATTTGCTGAACCGGCAAGGGGTCTGGCAGATCGCCTCCGAGATCGCCCTGACGGACGCCGAGACAGGATTGAGTCATGCCTTGGCCTTGCATAACAAAAAAGTTCAGCTAAATAGGGAACTCAAGGCAGCCGAAGCGGCGCTGGGCGAAGACCCGAGCGAAGAAACCTTTGAAAGGC
>JAHJOS010000021.1 GCA_018820005.1 Alphaproteobacteria bacterium
CAGCCAGACTATTGGTGCGCCGACGGGCGCGGTCAGGGTGGCGCCGGTCTGGTAGTCAAAATGGCGGATTTCAAAGCCTGCGGCGGTTCGGGCTAAGCCGACCCAGCGCCAGGGCATGCCGAGCAGCGCCAGACCGGCCACGTCGCCGATGGCGAGCCCTGCGCCGTCAAGATGGGCGGTGGCGGTCGACAGGGGGCCGATGGCGCGCTGGGTGAGGCTGTTTCTGGCCCGCCAGAAATCAGGCGCGGGCAGGGTGTGGAGGCGCAGATGGCCGGGACGCTCGATGAGGGACCATTTGCCTGACACCGGCACGTGGTTCCACTGCCAGAGCGGGTTGAGCGAGGGGGCGTCGAAGTCGTCGCTGCGCTGCGGCCAGGGGACAGTGATGGCGGCGGGGGTGGCCGTGGACGGCTTGACCCAGGTGCGCGGGGTGCGGCCGAGATTACCGGGCAGACCGAAATAGGGCCAGCCGGCGTCCCAGGTGATGGGCGACAGGCAGGTCAGGCGCCCCAGGGAATTGTAATCCATCATCGACCAGGCCCACCACTGCCCGTCCGGCGTATCGACGATGCCGCCCTGATGCAGGTTGAGGCGGCCATTGCTGGCGGGGTTGGGCGGCACGATGTCGAAGGGTGGCTGCAATGTGAAGGGAATGCCGGCGCCTCGGATCTTGTAGCCTTCCATCAGGCCAAAATCCTCATCGATTGATATGGCCGGGTTGATCTCCCAGGGGCCATCGATGTGGTCGGCGCGGGCGCAGGGCATGCGCATGGGGCCAACAAACCAGGCGCTGGTGATGAGGTATTTGCCGTCGACCTTGTAGAAATGGGCGCCTTCGCCCATCAGGCTATCGGGCGGGGTCAGGTCGCGCTCGGTGCCCGGGCGGATGTGGTGCAGCGTGTCGTCGAGTTCGGCAATCTTGAGGTTACGATAGCCCCAGACCACGTAGGCCCGGCCATCATCATCAAAGAACACGGTCAGGTCGTGGTAATTGTAGCTGGCCTCGCTGTGGGTCCAGGGACCGCGCGGGTCGGTGGCGGTATAGATCTGAGTCTTCTGCCTGTTGACGTTGGAGAAGATGTAGAATTTGCCGTCGCGATAGCGGATGCAGGGCGCCCAGATGCCCTGGCCATAGATCTCGCCGCCCTCGAGGCGGAAATCGGGGCCGAGATCGAGCGTTTCGAAGGCGTAGGAGAGCAGTGTCCAATTGACCAGATCGGTCGAATGCAGCACCGGCAGACCCGGCATGGTGTGCATGGTGGTGCCAGTCATATAGTAATCGGTGCCGACGCGGATGATGTCGGGATCGGAAAACTCCTCGTAGAACAAGGGGTTTGTGTAGGTTCCGTTGCCGTTATCGGCACTCCAGGTGCTGCGCATGGGCGGGCGATGCTCAAATGGTTGCTCTCATGCCGCGGGCAAGGAGTGGTCAATGGGGAAGGGGATCGTCCTCCAACGATCAATCGCATCATAGAGATGGATATGGATCGCGCAATGTGAATATCGGCGCGGCGCTGCGCGGCCTGGCGTCGCGTTACCAGCGGGGATCAGGCGCGCTGGGACTGGGGCAGGACGGCTGCGGCGGGTGCCAGGGCGAGGCGGACGATGAGACCCGGCGCCGCGTCGTCGAGTGTCACGCTGGCGCGGTGGCGGGTCGCGATGGCCTTGACCATGGCCAGACCCAGGCCGGTGCCCAGTTCATTGCGCTCCGGATTCATGCGGAAGAAGGGTTCAAAGACCGCGTCGCGCTTGTCGGCCGGAATGCCGGGGCCTGTGTCGGTGACCGACACCACAGGAGCGCCGGCGCCTTCGGTGACCGCCAGGGTTATGGCGGCGCCGGGGCCAGCGTAGCGGGTGGCATTTTCGATCAGATTGACCAGCAGTTGCTGCAGCATGCGGCGATCGCCAAAGGCGGGTGAGACCGGCGTGGTGGGCGCGATGTAGCGGATGGACTGCTGCTGATCCTCGACCACTGGCTCGAAAGTCTGGGCCAGATCGGCCAGCATGGAGGGCATGTCGAACAGGGCAAATGCCGCCGTGTCGTCCGAGGATTCGATGCGGGAGATGCGCAGGATGGTGTCGAGCGTATCCTTGAGGCGGTCCATCTCGTCATGGACCTGTTCGAGATAGAGCGCGACCTGCTCTGGCGTCGATGCGCTGGCCGCGGTCTGCAGCAGGATCGAGACACGGTTGAGCGGTGTCTTGAGATCGTGCGCAATGGCGATGGCGGTATTGCGCAGGCTGGCCATCAGTTCGGCAAGGCGATCAAGATAGCCATTGATCTCGCGCGAGACGTAGTCGAACTGGTCGTTGCGGGCGCTGACAGGCAGGCGCACATCGATATTCCCAGCGGCGACGCTTTCGAGGGTTAGGGCTAGACGGCGCAGTTTGAGGCTGGCGGCATGGCTGGCGATATAGCCCACCAGCAGACCCGACATGGCAACGATCAGTCCGGCGATCGCCAGCGCCGCCAGAACGGCATTGCCGGTGCGGCTGACCATGTCATCGGTGCGGGCGACGACGACGATGTGGTCGCCGATCAGGCCGGCATGGGCCAGCAGTTCGCGGGCAGGGGTTTCGTCGCTGGCCGGCAGGGTGATGGTGCCCCAATCGGTGAACCCGGGTGCGTCGTCGATATTGCCGGCCAGATAGTCGCCCTTGTCGGTAAACAGGCCGAAGGCAAAGCTGGGCGCAGAGCGGGTGGCGCTGGCCCAGTTGATGAACTGTGCCACACCCTGTTCGCCGGCCCGATCCTGCGCATCCTGGATGAGCACATAGTCTTCGGCAATGCTGGCACGCAGCTCCTCGGTGAGGGCGGCGGTGACCCGGACATAGACCAGGGCGCCGGCAATTGTGAGCACAGCGACCAGGACAAGCGTGACCAGCAGCATGGAGCGAAAGGTTTCGCCCGATGTCACATTAGCGTGGTGCGTGGATGGAATAGCCGGAATTCCTCGTGGTGTGGATGAGCGCGGTATCAAAGGGCTTGTCGATCTTGCTGCGCAGGCGGCTCATGTGGGTTTCGACCACCGTGGTGCGCGGATCGAAATTGAAATCCCAGACCTGTTCTAGCAGCATGGTCTTGGTCAGGATGCGACCGGCATTGCGCATCAGCACTTCGAGCAGGGCATATTCCTTGGCGAGCAGTTCGATCTGTTCGCCACCGCGGCGAGCAACGTGCGTGAGCAGATCCAGCTCGAGATCGTGGACGGTCAACCGCGTGGCCTGGCTGGCCTCCTGCGGGCGGCGGGTGAGCGCCGTGATGCGCGCGAGCAGTTCGGAAAAATGGAAGGGTTTGACCAGATAGTCGTCTCCGCCAGCGAGGAGGCCCTCCACCTTGTCGTCGACGTCGCCCATGGCGGTGAGGAATATCACCGGCATCTGGTTGCTGGCGCCGCGCAGGGCCTTGAGGGCCGACAGACCATCCATCCCCGGCATCATGCGGTCCAGAATGAGCAGATCACAGGGATTGTAGAGACAGTAGGACAGCGCATCGCGGCCGTCGGTGACATGCTCGACGCTGTGGCCCTGCTGAATCAGGCCTTTGCGCAGGAACTCTGCAGAGGTCCGATCATCTTCGGCGAGCAATATCTTCATCGGCGGTCTCCTGCTGCTATCGATACATGGCGTGATCGCAAGAGCAAATGGCCTTTGCCGTATCAATCGGGGCACAGTGGCGCACCAGCCGTGCGCCAGACTGTCGTCCAGTTTACAAATCTGCAAGACTGGCGCTTGCCTGCACTGCCATGACGCCCGGACCCTTGCGGATTTGTAAGCCGGGCGACAACAGGGCGCAAAGCCGGCGAAGCAGTTTGGGCGCGCGCCTGCACGGCAGGCCCAAAATGAACCACAGTCCTGGCGCCGCTTCGGCCATCATCAGGCGCTGCAGCGGTGAGGAACACCCAAATGCAAGACACTCCCAACGACCACATGATCGTGCTGTCGATCGATGTTGGCGGCTCGCACATCAAGTGCCTGACCAGCGCCGGCGGCACGCCGCAGCGGGTGGAGTCCGGCCCCAAGATGACGGCCGAAGCGATGTGCGCCGCGGTTAAGCAGATGATGGATGGGCAGGCATTTGACGCCATTGCCATCGGTTATCCCGGGCCGGTGACGCACAACAAGCCCGTGGCAGAGCCACATAATCTGGCCAGTGGCTGGGTGGGCTTTGACTACCAGGCTGCGCTGGGCAAGCCGGTCCGACTGGTCAATGACGCGCTGATGCAGGCGCTGGGCAGTTATGAGGGCGGTCGCATGCTGTTTCTGGGGCTGGGGACCGGGCTGGGCGCCGCGATGATCGTGGACGGACGCGCCGAACCGATGGAGCTGGCGCATCTGCCCTACAAGAAAGGCCATAGCTTTGAAGATTATGTCAGCGAGGCCAGCCGGAAAAAGCGCGGCAACAAGCATTGGCGCAAGGCCGTGTTCGACATCGTCGAGCGCTTCGAGGCTGCTCTGGAGCCTGAATACGTGGTGATCGGGGGCGGCAATGTGGATCATCTCAAGGATCTGCCGGCCCGGTGTCGGCGCGGCAATAATGATAATGCTTTCACCGGCGGTTTCCGGCTGTGGCAGGATAATCAGGTAACGGGGGAGTGACGGATATGGCGCAGCACGAATTGCCGCCCGGCGCACCGGGCATTGAACCGACATGGTCATCAAGCGACAAGGATGCAGTGACCACTGCGCTGGGGTCGAGCCGGGTATGGGCCACGATCGGGCACGGCATCGTCAATGAGGTCTATTGGCCCTCGACGGGCCATCCGCAGATCCGCGACCTTGGGTTCATCGTGGCGGGGCCCCATGGCTGGACCGAGATCAAGCGGGCCAATCGCTATTCGATTTCCACGCCGCATGATGCGGTGCCGCTACCCAAGGTGGTGCATGAGGGCGAGGGCTACCGGCTCGAGCTTGAGTTTTTGTGCCACCCGCTGCGCGATACGTTGCTGATCCGCTATGCGCTTTCGGGCGACGGCATGCGGCTTTATGCGATCCTGGCGCCGCATCTGAATGGGACGGGCGATAATGACGCCTGGGCCGGCGATGAGCTTTCGGCTGTTTCGGGCAATGTGGCACTGTGCCTGCGGGCCGATGCTGGGTTCTCGCGCAGCAGCGTGGGCTATGTCGGGACGTCCGATGGCTGGCAGGACTTTACCCACAATGGTGCCATGACCTGGCAGTTCGCGCATGCCAGCAATGGCAATGTGGCGCTGATGGGCGAACTCGCGTCCAACAGCGGGACACTATCGCTGGGTTTTGCCGAGACGGCCGAAGGCGCCCGCACCCTGTCGCGTTCGGGCGTCGCCGATGACTATGACGAGACGGTCAATCTGTTCGTCGAGCAGTGGCGGAACTGGTCGAGCGATCTGAGCATTCCCTATACGACGCCACAGTTGCGGCGCGAGGCCGAGCTTTCGGCTTCGGTTATAAAGGTGCACGAAGACCGCACCTATGCCGGCGCTGTCGTTGCGAGCCTGAGCGTGCCCTGGGGCAGCGGCCATGACGATGCCGGTGGCTACCATCTGGTGTGGACGCGCGACACGGTTGAAGCTGCCTTTGCGCTGATTACCATTGGCAAGCTGGAAGATGCGGGCCGCACCCTGGACTATCTGATCGGGACGCAGGCCGACGACGGCAGCTGGGCACAGAACTATTTCCCCGATGGCCGCGGCTACTGGACGGGCAAGCAACTCGACGAGGTGGCGCTGCCGGTGCTGTTGGCGGGCAAATTGCAGACCGCCGGACATCTGACCTTCAGCACGCCCGAGCAGACCATGGTGCGGCGCGCGATCGGCTTTATCGTGCGCAATGGGCCGATGAGCGATCAGGATCGCTGGGAAGAGAACGCGGGCGCGAGCCCGTTCACCCTGGCAGTGGTCGTTTCTGCGCTGGTGGTAGCCGCCGATTATTTCGGCGACGACGAACGCAACTATCTGCTGTCGCTGGCCGATTGCTGGAATGAGCGCATCGAGGAATGGACCTATGCCGACCACGGGCCGTTGGCCAGCGGTGATGGCATAGAGGGCTATTATGTGCGGATGTCGCCGCGGCCCGCCGACGGCGGGCTGGCAGGCTCGATCGACCGGCGCAATGTGGCGCATGGCCTGGTGCCCGCCAAGCGGCTGCTGGGGATGGAGTTCATCTATCTGGTGCGCACCGGCCTGCGGTCAGCGCATGACAAGCGGATTGTCGATACGGTGGCCCTGGTTGACCAGTTCCTGCGGCGCGAGACGCCGAGCGGGCCGTCCTATTATCGGTACAATGGCGATGGCTATGGCGAAAAGGATGACGGCAGTGCCTTTGACGGCACGGGCGTCGGTCGGCTGTGGCCACTGCTTACGGGGGAGCGGGGCCATTACGCCGTTGCGGCCGGGCAGGACGCCAAGCCCTATCTGGACGCTATGGTGCGCATGGTGGGCCCGGGCGGCCTGTTGCCGGAACAGATCTGGGACAGTGAAGCCATCCTCGAGCGCGGGCTGGAGCCTGGCAAGCCGAGCGGCAGCGCCATGCCGCTGGTGTGGGCGCATGGTGAGTTTCTCAAGCTGCTGGCCGCTTCGGTGACCGGGCGATGTGCCGAGACATTCTCGGTAGTGGAAAACCGTTATGGCGGGCGGCAGCCCGTGGCGGCGTGCTGGCACTGGCGCGAGAACAGCGCCTTCTCCAGCGTGCCATCGGG
>JAHJOS010000199.1 GCA_018820005.1 Alphaproteobacteria bacterium
GCCGCCGACCCGGAGGTGTGTGGTCTCGAAGGCATTGGCACGTTCGATGCCGAGCGGCGCCAGGCCGAGCAACGCACCGAGGGTGGCGGCAACGACAGTCAGCCGGAGCGTATTGACAAGCAGGCTCGGGCGCGACGTGGCCGCAGCCATGGAGGAGTGGTTCACGAAGTCAGCCATCACGGGGTCCCGCCTTCCAAGGCAATGGATTCTGAGTTCTCTTCAAAGGAACTGGGTTCGACGGACGCGTTCTGGCCGGCGACGACCGTGGTATCCGACCCGAAGCGAATAAGCCGGATGTTCTGGTTGCTCTTGCGCCGTGCGTTGTCGTCGGAACCTGGAGCAAAATCGGCAATAGAGCGCAGCGACAGCGACACGGTGCCGACCTGGGCGGCATTGATGACGGCCTCGCCCTGCTCGGGGTCGAGCTCCAGCGTGGCGATGGACCGTGACTGGAACGCCGTGTTGGGCGATTCCGGATCCTCGGGCTTGCCGGTCGTACCGGTCTCGCCGAGCCGCAGGTTGATCGCCAGAACCTTGACGTTGTGGACAATGGTCTCGCTGATCAGGCCGGTTGGTGCCTGACGGCTGGAGACGACGTCAACGTGATCGTTCGGCATGATGAAGCCGCCCGATGCGGAGGCTGCCTCGACGGCAACGGAGATGCCACGCTTGCCCTTGTCGAGCACGGCGGACATGTAGCCCTGGCCGGTGCGGACGAGTTTCTGCTCGATGATGGGCTCACCCGCGAAAATCTCGAAGCGGGCGACCGCGCCGCTGACGTCGTCAAGGGCATCCGGGCGCGCGGCGATGCTGACATAGTCAGCGCGCACGGCGCCTTCGGGCCAATCCGCCCACTGCACGGTTCTGGTCGAGAGACGTTCGCCAACGCCGATGGGCGCGACAGCCACGAGCACCTGGGTCTTGGCTTCATGAACGACCGTCGTCGGGCCCTGTACGACTTGTACCGGGCCGGACTGCTGCGTTGCCAGGAACGCTGCGAGGCCGCCTGCAATCAAGGCTACAAGCAGCAGCACGATGCTTGTCGGTTTCATTGACCCACTCCATCGCGGCATTATCACCGCGTACTCGAATTCACGGGATCGACTATCGCGTCAAAGGGTCAAGGTTTGGTTAATCGAAGCTTTGCAATTACGGTTAACGGCAAGTTCTAGAACTGCTGGAAGCCGGGCAAAAATGCCTGATAGATTGTCGACTGCGAGTAAACCAGCATCGCAGCGGCGGCGAGAGCGATGCCGTAAGGCACGCCCTGCTTGGTGTCATGCAGGCGGTCGATCCAGGTGATGCGGCGCAGCCGCTGCGGCAGCGGCCATTTGCGCATCGCCAGCAGGACCAATGTCAGCGCGCCACCGAGAAGACCGGCGTAGACAGCGTAGGGCAGCATGAGGCCGGCGCCGAGCCACAGGGCAATGCCCGCGGCGAGCTTGGCATCGCCGCCGCCGATCCAGCCAAAGGCGAAGAACGCAAAGGCAACGAGCAGCACCAGCACGCTGCAGACAAGATGCGCGATGAGCTGGTCTGCTGGCATCCGCACAAAGAGCGCGAGGATGAAGAAGCCGGCGAAAACGATCAGCACCAGCAGATTGGAGATCCGCATGGTCAGCAGGTCCGACGAGGCGGCGTAAACCATCAAAGCGGGGAATATGAGCAGCGCAATCGCGGAAGTGATCATCTGGCCTGGCCGATGCCGACAATTCGGCGTGGGGTCAATGTCGCTGGCTATGGTTAAGAAAGTCGAAAAGAAGAAGGGGGCGCAAGCGCCCCCTTCTGTATTCTGTCGCGGAGGCCCGAAATCAGGTCGCCGGAGTAGCAGCCGTCACGGCGCCGTCGAGCTTGCCGCTGATGGTGCCGAAGAGGCTCGAAAGGCTGCCGCCGAGAGTGGTGGCAGCGGCGATGATGCCGACGGCGATAAGAGCGGCAATCAGGCCGTACTCGATAGCAGTCGCACCGGATTCGTCGTTCATGAAACGAGCGATAGTGTTCATTGTAATGGCTCCTTGCACATGTCGTTCTGTGACAGCATCGAACGATACTGGCAGCGTCCTCGTTCGACAGGTCACACATCGAACATGAGGTGAGGCTATGCGCCACTGATTGAAAATACGTTAATCGAAACTCGCCAAGAACGGCTCACGTTGCCGAATTTCTCTTTGGTTTTCAAGATATTACCAAAGTGCATCGAATTTTACGGACCGGTTCGGGCGGTGTTCACATACCGCATTTTCTAGGGTCGAGCCGCCACGTCTGGCGGTCGTTTGCGATATATTCACCATTCCGCGCAAAGCTTGGTTTACGAGTTTTCAGTTTCCAGGTGAGTACCCATGCAGAACCAGCGTCGCTTCGCCGCCCTAGCCCTTGCCGCCGTGCTTGGTGCATCGAGCTGTACCGCCATTGCCGCCGATAGCGGTCCGGTCAGCGTCAAGGTCAACATGGCGCGCATCCTGCGGATCAGCACGCCGGCCAATACCGTCATCATCGGTAATCCGCGCATTGCGGACGTCACCATCCAGGACCCGCAAACGCTTGTCCTGACGGGCAAAAGCTACGGGCAGACCAACATGATCGTGCTCGACTCGCAGGGCAATGCCATTGCCGACACGATGGTCGAGGTGGTCCAGGCGCAGGGCGACATCGTCACCGTCTACATGGGCAGCGCGCGAACGACGATGGCCTGCGCACCGGTCTGCCAGCCCACGATCATGCTGGGTGACGATCCGAGCTTCTCGGCGACGAGCGCCGCATCCGCTTCGGTGGTTGCCGGCCAATAGAGGTAATTCCGACCTTTGAACTAACGTTGCCTTAGTGATGCGTCGCTACCATCGCGTGACGTAGCGTGAGTGTGCAGCAAGAAATGAAGACACGGCAGACCTGGGCAAGACGATTGCTGTCGCCACTGATCCGCAAGGGCAGAGGCGTGGCGCGCGACGAAAGTGGCGCCGTCCTGATTGAATTCGCCATACTCTCCATCCCCTTCTTCACGCTGATCTTTGCGATCATCGAGACGTCGATGGCGTTTTTCGCGCAGCAGGTGCTGGAGAGCGCGCTGCAGGATGCGACCCGCAAAATCCTCACCGGCCAGTCGCAGACCACATGGAACGCCAGCGAGTTCCGCAAGGCGGTGTGCGGCGGCACGTTCGGGCTGTTCGACTGCAGTGCCGACAATGCCGGCACCGAACGACTGCTGATCAAGGTCGAGCCGGTGACCACGTTCAACTCAGCTGTCGCTCTTATCGGCCTGCCGGTCAGTGCCGACTGCATGAAAGCGACGGCCACGGAAGATGACTGCAAGTGGGACCTCACCGAGGCCTATGACGACGGCAAGGGCTCGGACGTGATCATTGCGCAGGCGTTCTACAAGTGGCCGACACTGATCAACCTCCCCTGGTTCAGCCTGGCCACACAGGCCGGAGGCAACCGACTTCTTTCCGCAGTGCGAGTGTTCAAGAATGAGCCGTTCGGCACCTAGGCCATTGCGCAGGCTACTGACCCGCTTTGCCGGCAATACCGCCGGCGTGGCGGCGGTCGAGTTCGCGCTCATCCTGCCATTCCTGCTGACGCTCTATCTGGGCTCGATCGAAGCGAGCTCGCTCTACACGGTGGACCGCCGCGTCGAAGTCATCTCGTCGACGGTGGCAGACCTCGTGGCGCGCTGGAACCCCAACGAGGGGACGATCCCGACCAATACGCTGGATGACTACTTCAAGGCTGCTGAAGCCATTCTCACACCCTATTCGCCGACCGGCATGACGCAGGTGGTGTCGGTGCTGCAGGTGTCATCAGCGGGACTGGCCAAGGTCGTCTGGAGCTGCTCCTATAACGGCGGCACATCTCTCCCCAAGGACTCGACCTACACGCTGGGCACCGAC
>JAHJOS010000200.1 GCA_018820005.1 Alphaproteobacteria bacterium
ACGCTGGTCTCCAAATTGGCGAGATTGGCGGTCGAGGCGTCCAGAACCCGCTGCAGCAGGAGGTTGGAGTCGTTGAGCTTGCCAAGCGCGGCCGTAACGTCGTTGAGAATACGCGAGGTGGACACGGCCATGATGGCCTCGGCTTCCTTGGCGTTTTCGCCAAGCGCGTCGCGCAGGATATTGCCGTGGTTGGTCAACGAGTTCTGCAGCTGTGCCGAGCGTTCGGTCACCAGCGCAGCAAATTCACCGGTGTGCTGCTCGAGTGAGGTGTTAATGGCAGTCAGGCGGTTTTCGATCTGGTCGACGGCTCCCACTGCCTTGACGGACAGCAGCTGATCGATATCGGCGGCTGCGACGCGGATCTGCTCGAGCGCGGTGCGCACCGTTGCGTCCATGCGGTTGGCGGTATTGCTGACATCGGTCGCAATATGCTGGGTCGCCGCTGTGATCCGAGTGGAAATAGTCTCTTCGATGCGGTCGGCGCCGGCTTCGAGGTCGGCCATGGACTGGGTGATCGAGGTGTTGATCGAGGAGTTCAATGCCGCAAGACGTTCCGCGGTGATGTCCGCACGGGCCGTAATGGCCTCTGGCAGGGTGCCAAGACGGGAATCAACCATGTCGGTGATGGCCTTGCGGGCCGAATTCACGCCAGTTTCGATCAGTTCCGCTGCCTTGCGGGCGCTTTCGCCAACGGTCAGGCTCGCCGATTCGATGCGGGCGCTGACGCCGCCTTCTGCGTCGGTGATGCGCTTGATGGCGCTATCGAGGCCCTCGCCGAGGTTGGTGTTCACCTCCGCGACCTTGGTCGCGATCATGCTGGACATTGAGTCCACGCGCTCGTTCATGGTGTCAGAGACATTGCGCAGCGAGGTGTCAATCTTTTCGCGGGCTTCATCGCCGTGCAGCACGATCGCGTCAGACAGTTCGGTCGTGCGAAGGCCGATTGTCTCGCTGATCGAGGTGGTGTGGTTGGCTAGGGTATCGCTGAGCGCCTGGGTGCGGTTGTTGAGGGCCTCGGACAGCTGCTGTGTCCGCGTTCCGACAGCCTGGGCCAATTGCTGGGTGCCGCTGTCGAGTGCGCCACGCAGGGCGACACCGCGGGTATCAAGTTCATTGGTCAGTGCACTGGTGCTGTCGCCAATCTGCTGCACCAGCGTATTGGTGCGTTCGTCGAGCTGGCTGGCCAAGGTGCCGGTGCGGGCATCGATGTCCATGGTAAGGGCCGCGGTCTTTTCCGAGAGCGTATCGGCCAGGCGCTGGGTGCGGCCAGCAATGGCCTGATCAAATGCACTCGTGCTGGCGGTCAGCGTTTCACCGAGTTCCTGGCTGCGCAGCCGGATGGCCTCGTTCATATCGCGGCCACGGTTGGACAGCGATTGATCGAGATCTGCAACTTGGGTCTGGATCGCGTTTGTCAGCTCAGCGCTTCGGTTGCTGAGTACTTCGTCGATCGATTTGACCCGACCATCCAACGTCTCGTCAATCATGCGCGCATGGCCAACCAAGGCAGCGTCCAGTTCGCTGGTGCGACCGGTCAACGCGGCATTGAGCTCGACGGTGCGGCCGCTCAGTGTCTCATCGATGAGCTTGGTGCGGGTGTCGAGGGCCTCGGCAATGATGCCGGCATGTCCTTCAAGCGAGTCGCTGATCTCGCGGCTCCTGTTGGCCAGGCCTTCGGTAATCGCCTTGGTACGGGCGCCCAGAACTTCGCTGAGTTCACGCGTGCGCTCTCCGACGATGTCGTTGAACCGGCCAGATTCTTCGTTGAGCGCCATTTCGAGCACGTTGGCTCGCGCTGCAAAGCTCGTGCCCTGTGCCTCAAGGCGTGCAATCAGGCTGTCACCCTTGTCGCCGACCACGCCATCGAGGGCATGCAGGCGCTCATCAAGGATGCTTGCGATCTCGCTGAGACGGCTATCAAACTGGGTGAGCGAATCCTGCCCTGCTGAAGACAGGGTCAGTCGGGCGCGCTCCGAGGTATCGTCCAAGGCACCATTGATCTCAATCACGGCCGACTGCAGCCTGCTGTCCATCGCGTTGAGCTGGATAGAAACAGATTCGTCGAGCTGGCGGGTGAGGGCGCTCAGCATGATTTCGGCTTCACGCGAGCGGCTGGTGATGTCTTCGGCAATGCGCTGGCCGATCATGTCCTGCCCGCCGGTCACTTCATGGCCGCGGTCGCGCAACTGGTCGAGCAGCAAGTCCCCGCCGGCGGACAGCAGATTGGACAGGGCCGCGGTGCGGTCGTCAAAGGTGGAGGTCAGGCGGTCCGTGCCGGATTCGATCAGCCCGGAAATCTGCTGAGTGCGATCGTCAAACGCTGTCGCAAAGCCCGATGTCCGGTCTTCGATGGCGCGTGTGCGCTGGTCGATGGCATCGCCGATTTGCGCTGCGCGGCCGTCCAGGGCCTCGGCCAATGCGTTGATCCGGGTATCGACACCCATATTGAGGTCGTTTGCGCGATCCTCAAGTGTCCGCGCCATGTTGGCGGTCTGGTCTTCGAAAGTCAGAGAGAGGCGGTTGGCGCTATCGTCGAGAGCCGACACGAAATCGGTCGTACGGTTGTCAAACAGCGAGACAAAATTCTCAGTGCGCTCGCCAAAAGCATTGGTCAGCGTATTGCCGGCCGTTTCGAGGGCCTGCGTGAGGTTGCCGCCGCTTTCAACAATCGTGCCGGCGATACGTTGGCTGATCATGTCGAGATAGAACACCAGCCCGGTGTGGCTCTCGGTGATTGCCTCGCGTACCCGATCGGTATTGGTCAGCACACTTTCACGCTGGCTGGCCAGTTCGGCGATGAGCGCGCGCATACGCGATTCATTGTCCGAATAGGTGCGTTCGAGCGCGGTGACCTCATTGTGGATCATCACTTCGAGCTCGCCGGCGCGGCTGAGTGCGCGTTCGAGGCCATCGCCCAGGGCATTGACCTCGCGCCGCACGGCCTGGCCGACCGACGCAACCTTGTCGGCAGCTGTGACTTCGGGTTCCGCCAGGCGGATGGCGGCCTGGGTGATTGAGGACGCGGCGTTGCGCAGATCCTGGGCGCGACGGAAAAGCGTTGCGACGGCGAAGAATCCGAGTACGGGCAGGCCCATGATGGCGACGACGCCAATGAAGTCCAGCGTGCCGACGAAGCTGCCGAAATTGCCCAGCTGCGGACCATAGCGCAGCCAGGCACCAGTGCCGGAAACGGCCAGCCAGATCAGTGAGACCAGGAGCGCTGTCCAGGTTGGCGCAGCCGACGAGCGGTTCTGCAAGCCGTAGAGCAGCTTGGACGTGGGGAAGCGATCGTCATTGGCAACGGCACCTGCCTGCTGGGCGATCTTGTCGGCGGCGCGCAGGCGCTCGCTGCGGGCTGCGTCGGGCGCCTTGCGTTCGGGTGGTTGGGCCGGGGTGCTGTCAAGGCTGAACACAGAGTCCTTGAGCGCATCTTCGACAGCCGAAAAAGCCAGCGCTGCGGGATCATTGGTGGGGGTCGTGTTCTTCGCCATACTCTTTACAACTCTCGCGTCGGCTTTGCAGCGACAAGGCGGGGCTCAGGAGTAGATATCCCATGGCACCCGTTTCCGGGCACATGGTCAAATGGAGACAATTCGATACAAAAGTGCCGCATCATCTCCCCCACCGTCGCCGCCGCTCGCTGGTTTGAGCCGCATTAATACATTCAATTTGAACCAAACCGAACGTTTTCTTACCCATAGGTTAATTTTCTGGGGAAGCTCGGGCGGCATCAAAGGCGGCAAAGAAAGGCGAAGATGTGGCTTAATGACCTGTTCACCCAGCCGATTTAGGCTGGTGAAGCGGCATTGTCTGTTTGGACGCGTAGCCGGGCGTAACGGAGCGATCACCATGGCCCTACCAGCCAATGCAGTTGAACAATCAGGGCTAACGCCGGTCAAGCGACCGATGCGTCCCATCGATCTGGTGCATCTGGCCAAGCAGTGCCTGGGTGACGAGGCGCTGGAATATGAAATCCTGCGCCTGTTCGACACGACCATTGCAACTTATCTGCAGCGCCTGGGGCTCGCCAGCACCGTCGACGAACTGGCGCTGAACCTGCATTCGATCAAGGGGGCTTCTGCCGGGGTGGGGGCGTTTGGTCTGGCCGATCAGGCCAAGGCCGCCGAAGTCGAACTGCAGGCCGGTCGGCCGCTGCTGCCTGAACGGCTTGCAGATCTATCGATGGCGGCCGAGGAAGTGCGCAGCTTCATTGCCCGGATGCTGGCCAACGAGCCCGCCTGATAGCCCGCTGCGCGCGGGGGTATTTGACGCAAAGCCCCGCATTGGCCTATAGAGCGCGCAATATTTGCAGCGCTTCGCCGCCCCAGCATGGGCGCCCATAGGCCAAAGTTTTCATGAGCATGACCAATCTGGCGCCGGCGCAGGACCGCGCCACTCTCGCACCATTCCAGACCCGCCGTACCTTTGCGATCATTTCGCACCCGGACGCCGGCAAGA
>JAHJOS010000201.1 GCA_018820005.1 Alphaproteobacteria bacterium
ATCAATCTTGTGGCGCTTGGCCTCGCTGCGGAACTCGGCGAGCTTGTCGGTATTGCCCATGTCCAACGTCATCGACGCGGCGAGGAACTCGTGCGGGTAATGCGCCTTGAGATAGGCGGTCTGGTAGCTGACCAGTGCATAGGTGGCGGCGTGGCTCTTGTTGAAGCCATAGTTGGCGAACTTGGCCAGGAGGTCAAAGATTGTATCGGCCTGGCCCTGCTTGAGCCCGTGCCGGATGGCGCCCTCGCGGAAACGCTCGCGCTGCGCATCCATCTCGGCCTTGATCTTCTTGCCCATGGCGCGGCGCAGCATATCGGCTTCGCCCAGCGAATAGCCGCTCAGCAGCTGGGCGATCTGCATCACCTGCTCCTGATAGACGATGATGCCATAGGTTTCGTCGAGGACCTTGGAGAGGTCCTTGTGCGGATATTCCACCTCCTCGCGCCCGTGCTTGCGGTCGCAGAACAGGGGAATATTGTCCATCGGGCCCGGGCGGTAGAGCGCCACGATGGCGATGATGTCCTCGAACCGGTCCGGCTTCATGTCGAGCAGCGCCCGGCGCATGCCCGCGCCCTCAACCTGGAACACGCCAAAGGTGTCGCCACGCGCGTAGAGGTCATAGGTCGGCTTGTCGTTGATCGGGATATCCTCGATCCGGAAGCTGCCGCCGTCCAGATTGACCATGTTGACGGCATATTGCACCGTCGTCAGCGTCTTGAGGCCCAAAAAGTCGAACTTGACCAGGCCCGCCGCCTCGCTCCACTTCATATTGTACTGGCACACCGGCATGTCCGAACGCGGATCGCGGTAGAGCGGCGCCAGATCCTGCAGCGGCCGATCACCGATGATGATGCCAGCGGCATGGGTGGAGGCGTGGCGGAACAGGCCCTCGAGGTTTTTGGCAATGGCCACGAGATCGGCCACCGTCTCGTCCTCGTCGGCCATGGCCTTGAACTCGGGCACCTCGTTCATGGTGCGCTCGATCGACCAGGGGTCGGCCGGATTGGCCGGCACCATCTTGCAGATGCGGTCAACCTGGCCATAGGGCATCTGCAGCACGCGGCCGACGTCGCGCAGCACGGCGCGCGCCTGCAGCGTTCCGAAGGTGATGATCTGGCTGACCTGCTCGGTGCCGTATTTCCGCTGCACATAGCGGATCACCTCTTCGCGCCGGTCCTGGCAGAAGTCGATGTCAAAGTCGGGCATCGAGACGCGTTCCGGATTGAGGAAGCGCTCGAACAGCAGATTGTAGGCCAGCGGGTCCAGATCGGTAATGGTGGTGGCATAGGCCACCAGCGAGCCCGCGCCCGAGCCACGGCCCGGCCCCACCGGAATGCCCTGCGACTTGGACCAGCGGATAAAGTCAGCCACGATCAGGAAATAGCCGGGGAACTTCATCGAGGCGATGATGCCCAGCTCGAATTCCAGCCGCTCCCAATATTCCTCGGCCGTCTTGCCCGGCGCCGGGCCGGGATTGGCCAGGCGATTGCGCAGCCCCTCCTCCGCCATGGCGCGCAGTGCATCTGCCTCGGCGGCGACAGCATCGTCTTCGCTCAAGTCGGGCGCCGCAGCGAACTTGGGCAGGATGGGCTTGCGGGTCAGCGGGCGATAGGAAATGCGCTGGGCGATCTCGACCGATGAGGCCAGCGCCTCGGGCAGATCGGAAAACAGCGACGCCATTTCGGCGCGGGTCTTGAAATAATACTGATCGTTGAGCTTGCGCCGCTCGGTCTGGGCCAGCACGGTGCCGCCGGCAATCGCCAGCAGCGCGTCATGCGCCTCAAATTCCTTGGCCGATTTGAAGAAGGGCTCATTGGTCGCCACCAGCGGAATGCCCTTGCGATAGGCATAATCAACCAGCCGCGGCTCCACCGCGGCTTCCTGCACCCGGCCATGCCGCTGCAACTCGATATAGAAGCGATCGCCAAACAACGCCGCCAAGCGGTCGAGCCGCTTGATGGCGTTGGCGTCCTGCCCCTGGGCAAAGGCCATGTCGATGGCGCCCTCGGGCCCGCCGCTTAGGCAGATCAGGCCTTCGAGCCGCTCCCGGGTCAGCCAGTCCAGCTGCGCCCGTGCCGTGCCGCCATCGCCCTCGATATAGGACTGCGAGACGAGGCGCGACAGATTGGCAAAGCCGGTTTCGCTCTGGGCCAGCAGCACGACGCTGGACTTGCCCGACCATGCAACATGGCCGCGTTCGCTGACCCGCTCTTCGGCCGCAGCAAAATCAATCGCCAGCTCCACCCCGACCAGCGGCTGGATGCCCTTTTTGCTGGCCTTTTCGGAGAATTCCAGCGCCCCGAACAGATTGCCGGTATCGGCAATGCCCAGCGCCGGCTGCGCATCGGCACCAGCCAGCTTGAGGATCGTCTCAAGCTGCAGCGCCCCCTCAAGCAGGGAATAGGCGGAATGGACGTGAAGATGGATAAAACCGGGGCCTGTCATGATGAACCTTTATGACCGGGTCGGGGCAATGATCATACCGTCCCGACGCCGCAATCCACAACCGCGCATGCACCGCTCGCTAAAGCGTGTCCGGCAAGACCCGAACCGGTGCCCATTGCTGGTCAAGATACATCAGGGTCACACGAGTCGGGTCAGCACATCCATCCAGGTCAGCGACCCGACGGTGAAGGCGCCCAGCGTGACGAATGCGGCGAAGTCCTTGATGAAAGTGAGCATCTGCATCTCCCGTGTTGCTATAATGTTCTTATAAGTTCGCCTTTCGTTCCTGTCCAGTGTGACCAACGGGAACAGCGGGGATTGGCCTTGATTGGTTAGCAGACTGTTAGCATTTGCATTGGCCAACCGCGCTTGGCCCTTGCCCCCGCCCCCGCAAGGGGCCAGTTTCCAAGCCAGTGCCCGCCCGAGTCTGATCCCATGCCCGCCCTGCCAGAATTGTCACCATGACGCCAACACCACAACTCAGCCTGGGCCTGCTGCTGACGGCCTCCGCCGGCTTTGCGGATGTAGTCAGTTTCATCGAGTTGGGCGGCCATTTCACCTCCTTTGTCAGCGGCAATACCACCCAGCTGGGCGATGCGCTGACGCTGGGCAATTGGGGCGTCGCCCGGCTGACCGCGTCGTTGGTATCGCTGTTTTTCCTCGGGAGCGTGCTGGGCTCGCTGGCTGCCATCAAGGCGGGGCCGCGCTGGGGCTCGGCCGCAGTCACAGCCATGGTGCTGGCCAGCTTTGCCGTCACCCTGCTGCTGTCGGGCCTGGGCGTGCCGGCCGGCCAGTTCATGCTGATCCTGGCCGCTGGCGCCGGCGCGCAGAACGCCATCCTGCCCTCGACCGGCTCGGTGCGACTGGGCATCACATTTGTGACCGGCACCCTGTTTGCCGCCGGCCAGGACCTTGCCCGCGCGTTGGCCAAACAGGCCCCGCCCTGGCGCTGGGCGCAGCACCTGCTGGTCTGGGCCTCGCTGCTCACCGGCGGCATGCTGGGCGGCCTCGGCTATGCCCTGCTCGGCATCTATGCCCTATTGGTCCCGGCGCTGGTCTATCTGGGATTTTTGGTGGCGTTTCTCGCGCGGCGACCGGGCAAGGTCATGGCGTAACGCACCGTCATCACTATTCCTTTTGGGTGACGGCGGGGCATACGCGCGTTCCAAAAGAAAAAGGCCGGGACACTCCCAGCCTCTCAGATCTTTGGCCACGGGCACCAGCAAGGGTAGTGTCAATCCAGCCCAAAGGTAACCGCAGCGTTACGCACGGCGCGGCGGCGCGACCATGAAGGCAAGTTTGAACGCCAGCGGATTGACGAACTGGCTGACCACGAAGGCAATCGGCCACGCCGTGATGAACGAGATCGGCCAATGGGCTACGAAAGCGGGGCCCGCATTGATGAACCCCATAATGCCGCTCATGATCAAGGCCATGAAAAAGCTGATGAATACGCCTAGGGCGAGTTGGGTGGTCTTGCGCATGAAGTCTCCATTCCGAGCTGACTGACGGAGACCATTCCCACGTCAACACCAGCCCCATAAAACAAGGGTTGATGCCGGTGGGACGCAGCACGCTGCGACGAATCCCTGCACTGCAGGGGACCGGGATACCAACCGGCGACTTCATTTCGGCGTTGGTGATTTAGTTGAAGCCAGGCGACAGCGCAACCGGGGCACGCGAATGGCTGGGCTGCGCAGAAATCGCTTACGAAGACGCGCGTTTTGCTAGCAAGCGGTTGTGGCCAATAGTCGACGGCCCAGCAATGTCATGATCAGAACGGAAATCAGGTCTGGCGACAGCTCGCGAACCCGTTTCAGCCACAAAGCAATATCTGGCGAAAACCCATAACCGGACGTACATGACGGCAGCCAAGCCATTCGCCTCTATGCGCCATCAGTCGAGCCCCTTGGCTAATGAAATCTGAAGATGGGCCCTAACCGCCGGATCTTCGGTCAACCCGACAGCTTTGCGCAATGCTGCGTCCGTTAACGGGGTCTGTCCATCTCGCAGCTGAAGCAGATGGGCGCGAGCGGCCCAATAGGGTTGGTATGCCGCAACACGTTCATCGGCCATTGAGTCAAGCACGCTCAGACCCTGCGCCGGTCCTTGTGCGCCCGCCAGGGCCACAGCGTAACCGACGCGGTTGCCAATGGTCGGCGCAAAGTGCAGCAGACCCGTATGGAGCGCGACCAATGGCTGGCGCATGTCCTGGCCAGTTCGGCGCGATTGCACCATCGCGGACTGTATGGCCGCCTCAAGCTGGAAACGTCCAGGCGATTGCAGTCGTCCCGCGTTGCCCAGCATTTGTTCGGCAGCGGCGATCATCGGGCCGTCCCAACGCTTGGTATCCTGATCGGCAAAGGGGACGTAGCGGCCATCCACACGACGCGCCGCGATCCGGGACTGGCAATACAGCATAAGCGAGAGCAGTCCATGCGCCTCAGCGTCCTGTGGCGCAGCGTGGACTAGGACGGTGGCCAGCCAGATGGCCTCCTGGCTCAAACCGCGGCGGGTGGCGTCATCGCTGGCGATACTGTCCCAGCCCTGCCCATATGCGGCATAGATGGCTTCGCTGACACTTGCGCTGCGTTGTGGCAGGTCCTCGATCTCAGGCAGTTGGAAACCGAGGCCAATATCGCGGATGCGCGATTTTGCGCGGCTTAGGCGGCGGCCCATCGTATCGGGGGAGACAAGGAAGGAAGACGCGATGCGCTCAGCACTGAGACCCAGCACGGTCTGCAGCATGAGCGGCGCATGCATCGTTGTATCTATGGCCGGATGGGCGCAGGCAAACATCAGTTCCAGTCGCTTGTCGGGCAGCACGGCGATGTCCTCGGGATGATCGGGCGTGGTCACCAGCAGGGACCGCAATCCATCGCTGCGCACCTTGCTGGAACGCGAGGCGTCCGTCAGACGCCGACGCGCCGCCACCAACAACCAGGCATCAGGATGATCGGGCACGCCGGTGACCGGCCAAGTTTCGAGCGCCCTGGCAAATGCTTCGCCCAGGGCATCTTCCACGGCAGCTACGTCGCGCCAGGATCGCACCAGATAGGCGACAAGCCGCCCATAGGACTGGCGGGCTGCGTGTTCTGCAGCCCGCCGCGCCGGGTCGTGATCGGAGACGGCCACCCTGGTCGTCTCAGGATTGCAGCGGCGGCAGGACCGGGCGCAGCTCGGTCGAGCCGTCTGTCAGATTAGGGCTACGCGCCGCCCAAGCCAGGGCTGCATCGAGATCGGGAACATCGATGACAAAATAGCCACCCAGTTGTTCCTTGGTGGCCGCAACCGGACCGTCCTGCACCTGCCTTTCACCATTGGCCAGGCGCACGGTGGTTGCCGCCGACGGCGGCAGCAGACCATCACCCTTGACCACAATGCCCGCCTCATACATGGCGCCGATATAGGCGTTCCAAGCGCCCCAATAGGCGCCAGCCTCCGTCGGGCTTTCCCGCTTGGCGCATTCCGTTTCGGTCTCATAGAACATCATCATGTACTGCATGGTCGTCCTCCTTCGCTCCAGTCTACATTGCCATTGCTGGGACAGGATACCCGGCCCGCACTTCAACCACGCCGTCGACCACCGGCATTTTGCTGGCCCAGGCGATGGCGTCGGCATCACTTGCCACCTCGATCTGGAAATAGCCGCCCAGTGCCAGCGGCGACACAGCATAGGGCGCCGCCACCGCAATGCCATCACCTGCCGTAATCTGCGAAACTGGCGCGCCAGTCGCCAGGGCTGAGCCGCCCCGTAGCACGCCTGCGCTGGCTAGTTCCTTGCCAAAGATGTCGTAGGCCTGCCAGTAGGCCAAGGCTGCGGCGTCATTGCCGGGACGCAGCGCAAGCTGCTGGGCGGATTCGTATATGAACCGGGTATAGGGATCCGCCTGTGCGGGCAGGCTGGCAAGGGCCACCGTCGCAACCATTGTGATGAGGAATTTCATGTCTCGTGTCCTTGGCAAAAGATGTGCGGGATGCTGCATCTGATGGCATTGACGACGACACCGGGCCTATTCGGACAGGCCGGCAAAATATTTCTGCCAGTGATGCGCCCCACCACCCTATGAGGGCAGCCAATTGATAGTCCGCCCAAGTGCATGCAGTCAGCCCTTGGTGCCGAATGCGCCAACCTACCATGTCTGCTTTTCGAATATGCCCTACAAAAAGCCGACAGGCCGCAATCCACCCCTAAACTGCCCCATGCGCAAACAAAAAGGCCCGGATTGCTCCGGGCCTTTTTCAGTCTCATCGCAGCAAAACCACTAGCTCTTTTCGACAGTTGCCTTGGGCTTCTTTGGCTTGGGCAGTGCCTTGGGCTTGGCGGCGCGCGGCGGCGCAGCGATCAGTTCGAGCTTGGCGTCGGGGCCCTCGCCCAGCACGGCGACGGTGACGGTGCCGCCGTTGACCAGTTCGCCAAACAGCACATGTTCGGCCAGCGGCTTTTTGATGTGCTCCTGGATCACACGACCGAGTGGCCGCGCGCCCATGCGCTCGTCATAGCCACGCTCGGCCAGCCAGTCGGCGGCCTCTGGCTGCAGTACGATGGTGACACCGCGCTCGGCCAGCTGGCCTTCGAGCTGGAGCACGAACTTCTCGACCACGCGGCGCACGACTTCGCGCGGCAGCGGGGCAAACGAGATGATCGCATCCAGACGGTTGCGGAACTCCGGCGTGAAGGTGCGGTTGATCGCCTCTTCGTCGTCACCCTGCTCGCGCTTGCGGCCGAAACCGATCGGGCTGCGGGCCAGCTCGCTGGCGCCCACATTGGACGTCATGATCAGGATGACATTGCGGAAATCCACCGACTTGCCGGTATGATCGGTCAGCTTGCCATGGTCCATCACCTGCAACAGGATGTTGTAGAGATCGGGATGGGCCTTTTCGATTTCGTCGAGCAGCACCACGCAATGCGGGTTCTGATCGACGCCATCGGTCAAGAGACCACCCTGGTCGAAGCCGACATAGCCCGGCGGGGCACCGATCAGCCGGCTGACCGTGTGGCGCTCCATATATTCGGACATGTCGAACCGCAGCAGCTCGACACCCAGCGTATCGGCCAGCTGCTTGGCGGCTTCGGTCTTGCCCACACCGGTGGGGCCGGTGAACAGATACGAGCCAATCGGCTTTTCCGGTTCGCGCAGCCCGGCCCGCGCCAGCTTGATCGCCGACGACAGCGCCGTGATGGCGGCATCCTGACCGAACACCACGGTTTTCAGGCTCTGCTCGAGGCTGCCCAGCAGTTCGGCATCGGACTTGCTGACCGACTTTGGCGGAATGCGCGCAATGGTGGCGATGGTCGCCTCGATGTCTTCGACATCGATGACCTTCTTGCGCTTGTCCTCGGTGACCAGCATCTGCGCCGCGCCGGTTTCATCGAGCACGTCGATG
>JAHJOS010000202.1 GCA_018820005.1 Alphaproteobacteria bacterium
CATATTGGTAGCTGAGGTAGTCATCGGCGCCGGGGAGGCGCAGCAGGATGTAGTCGCCATTGGCGCCAGGACCAGACCAGCCGACCTGAACATCGCTGTCGGCCTCGGTTTGCTCGGGGGCCGAGAGGCTGGCGGGGAGCGGTGCAATGGCGGTGCCTTGGGGGACAACGGCAATGGGCCGGGTGGCGATGGCTTCGCTGTCATTGAGCATGTAGACCAGCTCATAGCTACCGGGTTCTTCGGGCATGGTCAGCAGGACGGGATTGTTGCCCGAGACATAGTCGTAGGCAATGTAGCTTTCGTCGCCTGGAAGACGGATGCGGACATTATCGTATTGTGCATCGGGACCAACCCAACCGACCGGCACCAACTGGCCTGCGAGGGCCTGATCGGGCGCCGAGAGCGACACTTCTGCCTCGACCACCGTGATTGGGCGGCGGGCCACGATGGTGTGATCGGCGCTGACAAAACGCAGCTCGTAGGGGCCGGGTGTACCGGGTGTCTGGATCGTCGCCGGGTTGCCGGAATTGGCATAGACGTAGGCCGTGTGGTCGCTGGTGCCCACAGCGCCGATTTCGATGGTATCGAGTGGTGCGGCGTCCGAGACCGACCAGCCGACCTCAATTTCGGTTCCAATCGGGGCCTCGTCGGGGGCGGTCAGGGCCGCATCGGGTAGGGGCGCAGCTGGTGCTGCTGGTTCGGGCTGGGTGGCATTGACCGTGGCGTTCAACGCGTCGGTGAGTTCCTCAGCATTGTCGGCCTGAATGTAGCGGCCACCGGTGTTTTCAGCCAGGCAGGCGACGGCGGTGCCTTCTTCCTTGGTTAGGCCGAAACCCACAACATGGGCGGTGAATTTCAGGCCAAGCTGTTCGAGCTCAAGCCCGAGCGCGCAGGGATCGGCCTCACAGGTCTCAAGGCCATCGGTGACCAGAATGACGGTGGCTTCATCTTCAGTATAGCGCAGGGCTTCGGCGGCCTGACGCACAGCCTGTGTGAGGGGCGTCTTGCCGAGAAAGCGCATGGATTGCACGGCCGCGAGAATGGCGGCGGAGGTGCCCTGTTCGGGCGGGACGATCAGCTCGATATCACCGCAGTCGCCTTTCTTGCGGTGTCCATAGGCCAGCAGGCCCAGTACGCGCTCGGCGGGCAGACGGGAAAGCACTTCGGCAACCGTGTCACGGGCGATTTCGAGTTTGGCGCGACCCTCGATCTGGCCCCACATGGAGCCCGAGCCGTCCATGACGATGATGGTGCGGGGCTGGGCCATAGTCGCGCCGGCAAGGGAGAGAAGGATCGCCAGGGCGAGCGCGAATTTGTGAATGAAGCGGTTCATGCCTGGGCTCCCTTGTCAGCAAATGGTGCGGGTGATGGCGATTTGACGCCGACCCAGCGTGCGGCGCGGGCGCCCAGTTCCTGAAATTTCCTGGAGGCGCCGCTGATGCGCTGCTCCCATTCCGGGCTTGGCTGCTGGCCGTCGGTGACCTTGAAGAAGGCCTGTAGCAGGCAGGCGATGGCAAATGGTTCAATGAGGGCGGCCTTGATGGCCCATGCAAAGAGCAGGGCAAAGACGAAGCCACCTGCCGTCCAGGCGCCGGGCAGGACATATACGAGGGCAGCGGCAGGCGCGAGCATGAGCAGGAACACCAAAAGGGACAGGCCATAGACGAACAGGGTGAGCCAGGCCGCGTTGATCAGCATGGGTTTGGCGTTCTGACCGTAGAGCACCAGGGCTTCGCGGGCGCTTTGATAGGGATTGTCCGAGCGGGTTCGCATGGCGTGGGCCAGGATCACCTCATCCACCAGGCCGACGGCCAGCTTGAGATAGGCCCGCAGGATGGCCATCAGGCGGTCAAGGCCCGGAATGGGCAGAAGGGTGAAAAGGCCCTCGAGCAGACCCGTTACGGCATTGATGACGCCCTTGACGAGCTGGTCGATGCCGAACAGCACGGAGGTCTGGCCGAAACGCTGAGTCACGACGCTGCGGGCAAAGGCGATCTGGCTCATGCCATCGGGCAAGGGGCGGCCATCGAGAAGCTCGACCATGACGGCGATATGGCCGGCCTTAACGGTATAAAGGATGTACTCGCGCAGGAAATAGAGCACGCCGGCAGTCAGCGCGAAGCCGAGCCCGCCGCCCCAGAGCGTTGAACTGAGCTGAAAATCAGTGTCGCCCAGGGCTCCCACACCATAGCCTATGCCGGCGCCTGTGCCGGTGACCAATACATAGGCCGCCGCGATGGCAAAATAGACCAGCGCCCTGAACGCCACAAAAGGTGCGGTCCTGACCATCAAGCCCAGGCCGCGCGCAATGTTGAAATCCCACATCCAGTCTATCCCTCAAACCAGTAAACCATGCGCGCCGGTCTGGTGAACCGGTGCGCAGGAGAACAAGCTAGGGCTGTTCGGTGTGCAGTTCTTGGGCTGGACGGCACTAGAGTCAGGGGTGGACGGCACTGCTTTGCGCGGCGGCGGCGCGGCTGGCGGAGGGGGTCATGCCGAATTGCTGGCGGTAGGAGGCGTTGAACCAGGACAGATCGCCAAAGCCACTGGCCATGGCGATGTCGCTGACGGAGCGGTGGCACTGCCGCAGATCGCAGAGCATGGCGTGGGCCAGCGCCAGGCGCCGCTGCTTGACATAATCGCGAAAGGTGGTGTGTTCGGCGGCGAACAGGGCCCGGGCATAGCGGGCGCTGATGCCATGCCGGCCTGCAATGCGGTCGAGCGAGAGATCGGGCGCAGCCAGTTCGGTTTCGATATCGGCCTTGAGCCGGTGCAGCCAGGCCGCCCGCGTGCCGCGGCCCGGCCCGGCCTCGTCGAGCAGTTGGCCATCAGCCAGCGCCATGCGGGCCAGATCATGCAGATGGCTGGTGCAGGTGCGCGCGGCTTCGGCGCTCAGCCCATCCTGACATTCGTAAAGCGTCTGGGCATAGCCCAGGAACAGGCGCCAGTGCGGCGTAATGGGCTGCGCCTTGCGCAAGGCGCCATCGAAGCGCAGGCCGGAACCGGTCAAAATGCGGCGCGGGATGGAAATATAAAGGACATGGGTGCTCGGGTCGCTGAACTGGGCAATGCCGGGTACTTCATTGGGGTCGATGTAGAGCATGCCGCTGCCACATTCGACATCCTCGCCGCCCCGCTGGGTAATGGCAAAGCCGGCCGATTGGGGGGCGTGGATCAGAATATTGTCGGGCTCGTCGGCAGCCAGCGCGGTGGTTCGTTCGGTGACGCAGGCGGCGTGCACAGTTGAGGCGATCACGGCATCGGGCAGAACGGCGATGGAGGTTGTGGAGGTGAAGCAATGCGGATCCGCCGGACTGATCTGGAGCTTGCAGATTGAGGCCGCTGCATCCTGAAATGCAGGGACGCGCTGGGAGGGCTCGAAGTCCTGTGCGGACAAAGAAAAATACGGCACCCGAGTCCCTCCGGTATGTCGATATGGTCTGAACCTGAGAGTAGTTTTGCCCGCTGGAGCGGTTTTGACAAGTCGTGAGGCCGGAAGGGCCCCTGATACTGTGCCGCTAGAGGCCGAGTTCAGCGGCGCGGGCCGTCAGATCAACCGCCAGCGAAGAGGTGACTTCGAGGGCGCGATCGTCGTGCGTTGTGGTGCCGGCGGGCGGGGTGTGTGCGGCCAGGCAGCGGTCGCGCTGGTGTATGAGTGCGGCAATTTCGGTCTGGTAGAGGCTGAGGATGGCCGTGAGCCAGCGGTTGACCAGATAGGAGGGACGGGCCATGTGCACGTCGAAGCGATCGAGCAGGGCGATGGTCGCGGGTGCGTCGGCCCAGTCGTCGCCCACGACCCAGTGGTTGACGGTGAACAGGCGGATGAGCCGGCCATAGGGATCAACGCCTACGCCCACAAGATGATGGATTGGACCGGCCTTTCCCTCAGGCCGGATGAAGCAGTGGAAATGGCCGTGTTCGTCGGCCTGCGGGCTGGCATCGTGGCAGTGGTAGTACCACTGGGCGCCGCTATCGGGATCAAACACGTCGCCGGGCGGATAATGATCCCAGGTCACGGGGGCTGCGCCGCGCAGGGTTTCGAGCAGGACATTGTCGCCGCTCTTGGCGAGCACGGTCTGGCAAAAGATGGCTTCCTGGGCGGCGCGCTGCAGATCGGGTGCGGCCATGACTATTGGCCGGCTGCCGAACAGGGCGAAGCGGCAGCGCAGGGGGCGGTTGCCGGTGCTGGCGCTGCGGCTGAGCACGGCGAGGCCGCTGAGCATGGCGAGCTTGCTGAACAGGGCGAGTTTGCTGCGCAAGGTGCTGCAGCAGGGGCCGGTGCGCTGGCCGAGCAGGGCGATGCCGCCGAACACGGAGACGCGACCGAGCAGGGACTTGCTGCGGCGCAAGGTGCCGCCGAGCAGGGCGACGCAGCAGAGGGTGCGGCGCTGGCAGCCATTGCGGCCGGGGCGGCAGGGGGCGCGCGATGGGCGACGTGGTCAGCGGCGATGGCGCCGGTAGCGGCGACAAGGGCGGCGCCGAAAAGCAGTGTGTTGCGGTTGCTCATGAGCGCTTGAACCCATCCAGACCAAAGAGCGGCCGGGCAAAGACCCCGACCAGGCTGCCACCGAAGGCGGCGGCAAACCAGAGCCAGCCATGCAGACTGCCCGAGGCAATGCCCGAGAACAGCGCGCCGATATTGCAGCCAAACGACAGCCGGGCGCCATAGCCCATGATGAGGCCGCCGATAATGGCGGCGAGCAGCGAGCCCAGGGGAAGGGCTGCCTTGGGGGCAAACTTGCCGGCGAGCGCGGCGGCCAGAGCGGCGCCCAGAATGATGCCGAAGTCCATCACCGAGGTCACGTCCTGAAGCACACTGGAATTGAGCGCCTTGGCCTGGGCCGGCCAGGTCCAGAACTCCCAGCTGGCGACGTCAATGCCGACGGCCTGGGCGATCTTGGCGCCCCAGAGGCCAAAGCCATAGGTGATCGACCAAGGGTGGCCGGCCACGAGGAGGGTGGCGATATTGAGCAGGGCAAGAGCGAGGCCCGCGCCGACCAGCGGCCAGGGTCCATGCAGCAGGCGCTCGATGCCTTTGCGACTGGTGGCCGGTTCGCGCTCCAGGGACCCATGGCTGCGGCGTTCGATCACAGCCGTGATCGCGGCCACGGCGGCAAGGCCCAGCAGGGTTACGGCCAGGCCGCCCGGCACGCCGAGCACGGTGCCGAGGCTCGTGGGCGGCAGAGCGGGCAGGGTGAGCCAATAGGGCAGGTGGGCCGTGCCCAACACGGCGCCAACGATGAAAAAGACCAGGGTGACCAGCATGCGGGCGCTGCCGCCGCCGACCGTGAACAGCGTGCCCGAGCCGCAGCCGCCGCCCAATTGCATGCCCAGGCCAAAGAGTGCGGCGCCGAACAGCACGGAGACGCCGACCGGGGCGGCTGCGCCCACCAGCGCCTGGCCGCCAAAGCTGCCCGTAGCGAGCAGGGGGATGAAGGCGATGGCCGCGACAGCGATCATCAGCATCTGGACGCGCATGGCGCGGCCGCGCTTTTCAACCACCATGCGGCGCCAGCCGCCCGTGAAACCGAAGGAGGCATGATAGAGCGTCGCGCCGAGCAGGCCGCCGATGAGGAACAGCAGCGACTGGCGGGGCGACACCAACTGGCCGATCAGCTGGGCGCCAATCACGATCAAAAGGCTGACCACCAGTGCGACGGTCTTGTCGACCGTGGGGCCGCTGGCAGGCTGTATGGACCCCGGCGCCGTCGCAGACAGCTGGCTCATCAACGAATCTCCTAATGCATCAGATGCTGGGTGGCCGAAAAGGCCAGGCGATGTCCAGGCTTTTGGCCCGGACACCGCCCGTGATCAGGTCGATCGTAGCCGATCAGAGGCCGTTGACGACCGGGCGGGATTCGTCGGCGGCCCATTCGGCCATCGAGCCGTCGTACATGCGGGTGTTCTTGTTGCCCTGGACTTCCGACAGACCGAACCAGACGATGGACGCCCAGTGGCCAGTGTTGCAGAAGGCGATATTGGCCTCATCGGCACCAAGGCCCACGCCAGAGGCCAGGTTGGCGACGGTGTCGGCGCTCACGAATGTGGCGTTGTCAGCGCTATAGAGCTGGCCGTTGTCGATGTTGACGGCGCCCGGGATGGTGCCGGGGACGCGCACGACCTGGCTCTTGCCCTCGCCGCGATACTGTGCGACCGGACGACCGTCCACGAGCTTGGTGCCATTGGCGATGGCGGCTTCGACGTCGGCAGTGGTGGCCAGCAGTTGCTGCTGGAAATTGGCGGTGAACTGGGCGGGCTCGAGCGTGGTGGCGACTTCGGTCACCTCACCGCCGGCGGCGTCCCAGGCGCGTTCGCCGCCATTGAGGATCGACACGGCGTCATGGCCGAGCACCTTGAAGGTCCAGTAGACGCGGGTGGCGGCGCCGAATTCGGAGGAATTGGTGCCCTGCGAGACGATGACGACATGCTTGTCATTGCTGATGCCGAGGTCGCCGATCAGCTTGGCGGCTGCGTCTGCACCGGGGAACTGGGCCGGCACGCCCTGGACTTCC
>JAHJOS010000203.1 GCA_018820005.1 Alphaproteobacteria bacterium
AGACGATTGGCCAGATCATCGCTAAGGCTGACGAGGTGCTTGCCACGCTGCAGCCTGACGCCCTGTTGGTCCTGGGTGACACCAATTCCTGCCTTGCGGTCATTCCTGCTAAGCGACGCAAGATCCCCATCTTCCACATGGAGGCCGGAAACCGCTGTTTCGACATGCGTGTACCCGAGGAAATCAATCGCCGCATCGTCGACCATGTCGCCGACATCAACCTCACCTATAGCGACATCGCGCGCGAATACCTGCTGCGCGAGGGTCTGCCCCCTGACCGCGTCATTAAGACGGGTAGCCCCATGTTCGAAGTGCTGTCGGACAATCGCAGTGCCATCGAGGCTTCGGACGCCGTTGCGCGACTCGGACTCAGGCCCGATCAGTATTTCGTCGTGAGCGCTCACCGGGAAGAAAACATCGACTCCGACATCAATTTTGATGCACTTTCGACCAGCCTGGACCGCATTGCGGCGTCCTACAGCATGCCGGTCATTGTCTCGACCCACCCCCGAACCCGCAAACGCCTCGAGCAGGTCGGACGCACCTTCGATCCCCTGGTTCGGTTCCTCAAGCCGCTCGGCTTTCATGACTATGTCAACCTGCAGATGCACGCCCGTACCGTTCTGTCAGACAGCGGGACCATCAGCGAAGAGGCGTCCATCCTCAACTTCCGTGCGCTAAACCTGCGGGAGGCCCATGAGCGGCCTGAAGCCATGGAAGAAGCCAGCGTGATGATGGTGGGGTTGTCGCCTGACCGTATCATGCAAGCCATCGAACTCGTCCAGTTCCAGCCTGTGGGCACTGAGCGGGGCTTTCGACCGGTGGCGGATTACTCCATGCCCAATGTGGCCGACAAGGTTGCCCGCATTGTGCTTTCCTATGTCGACTATGTCCGCCAACGCGTTTGGGGCGAGCGCCCGGCGCAATGAACATCCTGATCGTCAGCCAGTATTTCTGGCCCGAGAATTTTCGCATTAATGACCTCAGTGCCGACCTGGTGCGGCGCGGCCATTCGGTGACGGTCCTGACCGGCAGGCCGAACTATCCGGACGGGGCGATCTTTCCCGACTTCGCCAGCAATCCGTCCGCCTATGCGTCCTACGACGGGGCTGACGTTGTGCGCGTGCCCCTGGTCCCCCGCGGCAAGGGCGGCCTGACATTGATGCTGAACTATCTCTCCTTCGCAGTGACTGCCAGCACGCTAGGCCCATGGCGCCTGCGCGGCAGGAAATTCGATGCCATCTTCGTGTTTCAGGGCTCACCCGTGACCGTTGGCCTCCCGGCCATCGTCATGAAGTGGCTGACCAAGGCACCCATTACGCTTTGGGTACTTGATTTGTGGCCCCAATCGCTTGAGGCGGTTGGCGCCGTCCGGTCACCCATGATCCTGCGGCTCGTCGACCGGATGGTGACCTTCATCTACCGCAATTGCGATATGGTTCTGGGCCAGTCGCGCGCCTTCTTGACCGAACTGAACAGGCATGTCGTCGACACGACCAAAGTCGGCTACCTGCCCAGTTGGTCCGACAGCCCGGTAACTCACACCCAGTCGACGCCAGCGCCCGAAATTGAGCAGCGCCGGGACCTGTTCAATATCGTCTTCACCGGCAATATCGGCGAGGCGCAGAACTTTCCGGCGATTCTGGATGCGGCGTCCAAACTGCGCGACGAACCCATCCGCTGGATCATTGTTGGCGACGGTCGGCAACACGATTGGCTCGCACAGGAAGTCGAGATTCGCGGCCTGCAGCAACAGGTTCTGATGCCGGGCCGATTTGCGCTCGAGCGGATGCAATCCTTCTACGCCCATGCCGATGCTCTGCTGGTGTCCCTCAAGACGTCACCTGCCTTTGCCATGACCATCCCGGGCAAGGTCCAGTCCTACCTCGCTGCCGGAAAGCCCGTATTGGCAATGCTGGACGGTGAAGGGGCCGCACTGATTGAACGATCCCGCGCCGGCATCGCTGTGCCATCTGGAGATGTCGAAGGTCTGATCGACGCAGCTCGCAGGCTGCAGGGCCTTTCAGCGCCAGAACGGGCGGCCATGGGACGCCTGGGTCAAGAGATTCTGAGCCGCGAATTTGATCGGACCAGCATCATCGACATCGTTGAAAACACTCTGCTATCGCTTCGTAAACGCCGCTGACCTGTTCAGAAAGCCCACCAGCACGTGTCTTGACACCACGGGCCCTGGGGACCGGATTGCTGCCGCCTTTCAGATGGTGGCGGTCTGGCGGTCGAACTGCTAAGGCTCACCCGCCTTGGTCCAGGCCGGAGCGGCCTGGCGCCGCTTGCCGATGAGAACCTTCTTCGACCCGCCCCAATGCAGGTCGCCAGAACAGCGCCGCGCTGGCGCCGGAGAGACTGTGATGCCCTTCTATCTCCTTGCCATGCTTGCCACGGGCATTGTCTCCTACGGCCTGAGCATTGTTGTCCAGCGACAGTCAGAACGCCTCGGCCTGGTTAAGGCACCCAATGAGCGGTCATCACACATCATCCCCACGGCCCGCGGTGGCGGGGCAGGAATTGCAGTGGCGGGCATCGCTGGTTCCGGGCTCATGGCAGTTTACGGGATGCCCATTCTATACGTGGTCTGCCTCCTGGGTGCTGTCA
>JAHJOS010000022.1 GCA_018820005.1 Alphaproteobacteria bacterium
GGACCCCGCCGGCAAGTGCGGCATGCTCGGGCGAGCCTGGATCGAGCGAAAAATCGATGATCCGCTTGCCATCAGCGCCCTCAAAGCTGGTGGACTTGGCCATGAACTGACCCGTTGTGGTATCCAGGCCAAAGATTGCGGCGGCGCCATGGGTAATGCGGGTGACCGAATCCACGGCTGCGCTGTCATGGAAGAAAGGCAACGAATAGGTCTGCAGTGCGGCGATGCTGCCGTCCTCAGCCCAGGTGATAGCAGCGCCCGACAATCGCTTTTCCAGGATTGTCCCGGCGACCTGCACATTGGTCACTTGCTGGCTGACAGATTGGTTGACCGCCTGGCGACGCAGATCGAGATAGCCATTGACCGAATAGGCGATGATCGTCACCACAATGCTTAACAGCACCAGTACGGCAATTGCGGTGGTCAGTTTGATATTGCCCCAGAAACTCGACTTTGCCCTCATCGCCCTCAGCTCCCCGATGCAAACGCGCATCATCTTGTATGGTAGAACCCAAGTACATGATTGCCCGTTAACATCGCGTTGCCGTAACGATCTAAACTGCTGTCATAAAAGGAAACGGGGCCATCGGCCCCGTTCATTGTCCAGCTTTGTCTCCGGCAGTACAGGCGCTAGAATTCGTTCCAATCCTGCCCAACAGCGGCATTGCCATGGCCGACATAGGATTTGGCAGCGCTCTTGATTCTGTTCTGCAGACCACGAACGCCCTCGGTGAGCAGGTGGGAGGGTGCAGGGTTGCGCTTCGCCGCCGCCGCGTCATGACCGGGCACACGCGGTACACCTGTCTCGAAGATGTCGACGATGCGATCAAGCTGGTTGGCCTGGGCCTCCGTCTGCTCGATGGCGGCATTGATCTCCTCAACCAGCGCCGCATTGTGCTGGGTCATCTCATCCATGGTGCGGACCGCCGTGTTCACCTCATCGATGGACGACGCCTGTTCGCGCGATTCCTTGGCAATGCTGCTCATCAGTTCATTGGAGGAACGGGCGGCAGTCAGCATGGTTTGTAGCTTTGCTGCCGCATCAGAGACCAGCATGCTGCCACCCTTGACCTCGGTGGCCGACTGCTCGATCAGCACCTTGACGTCCGAAGACGCACTTGCTGCGGACTGGGCCAGGCGCCGCACTTCCACCGCCACGACGGCAAAACCCTTGCCGGCGTCACCAGCCCGAGCCGCCTCTACAGAAGCATTGAGAGCCAGCAAATTGGTCTGGAAGGCAATATCGTCGATCAGGCCGATAATGTTGGAAATCTTGGCGGAGCTGGCGGTAATCCGCTCCATGGCTTCGGTCGCCTGATGCATGACCCGCCCGCCTTCTTCAGCGGTATGGGTGACGCTCGAAGCAACGCCACTGGCTTCCTTGGCTCGCTCGGCATTCTGCAGCACTGTAGCTGCCAACTGCTCCATGGCCGCCGATGTTTCCTCAATGGTGGCCGCCTGCTTGGTGGTGCGTTCCGACAGATCATTGGCACCCGAGAGGATTTCGCCAGTTGCTGTCTTGAGAGTGCGCGAAGTGTCCTGCAACTGCCCCACAACCTCGGACAGCTTTTCGGCGACTGCGTTGGTATCGCGCTTGAGCGTGGCGAACGCCCCCTCGTAGTCGCCATCCATGCGCTTGGTAAGATCAGTATTGGCAAGGGCCGCCAGCACGACGCCGGTCTCGCCGACGCCGCGATCAACGGTCTCGACCAGATTGTTGACCGAACGGGCAAGCCTGTTGAGCTCCTCGTCGGGAAATTCGGCCGCGACCCGGCGACTGAAATCGCCGGCGATAGCTGAATCCACCACCGTGCCGAATGCCCGCTGCAGATCCTGCATCATGCTGGCGCGATCCTCGCGGCGCCTCTCACTGGCCAGACGTTCGTCGTCTGTGAGTTCATTGACCTTGAGCGCATTGAGCTTGAACACATCGACAGCGCGCGCCATTGCGCCAATTTCATCATGCCTGTCTGCACCCGCAACAGCGACATCAAGTTTGCCGCCGGCAAGGGTCTGCATGGTGGCGGTCAATCTGCTGATCGGGCGGCTGATCGAGCGCGAGAACAGATAGCCCGCCAGCGCTGCTATAGCCAAAAGAGCCCCGCCCACCACCAGCATCATATTGCGCATATTGACGACCGGCGCCTGCGCTTCATCCTGCCCGATGACAGTAACGACCGCCCAGTTTGTATCGCCCACCTTGAGTGGCTTTGCAGCCACGATCATGTCCATACCGCGATAGGTGCTGGACGTACCCGATGCCACGGTTCCCGCGAGGGCGGCCACAACTGACGGGCTCTCAAAGCGCGTCGCCAGCGCATCGGCCTCCACGGAAAATCGCGAATCCGAGCGCATCAGGAAGTCTGAGCCGACCAGAAAGCTCTCACCGGTGTCGCCCAGGCCCTCTGCCTTGCTCATGATGGCATCGACCGACGTCGAGGAAATAGCAGCAGCCAAAACACCAACGAGCTTTTGCCGGTTGTCGAACAGCGGCGTGGCCATGAAGCTCTCCGGCGCTCCCCCTGCAGCCCCGTAAGCAGCAAAATCGGCAAAGGACACCTGGCCACTTTCAGTCATTGCAGCAGCAGCCTGAAAGACCTGCCCCAGACCTGTGGCCGCATTCGACCCGCCCACGGCAAAATTGGTAGCGAAGTCGTCGCGCTTCATCACCGAATAGATCAGGTTGCCAGCAGGATCGAGCAACATCAGGTCAGCATAGCCGCGAGCCGTCAGCTGCCGACGAAAGGCGGGATGAACCTTGGAATGCGCAAAGTCATAATTGCTGCGCTTGGCATCGGTGGATACGTCGAGCAGTTCACGCTGCGCCTGATCGGGATTGTTGACGATGTAGGCGTCCTGCAGCGCAGCAACAGGATCCTTGGGCGGCTTCGCGGTCCCGAACTGCCCCCAGGTAATGTTGAAGTCGCGCATGGTTGTCTGCGTCGATTCTGTCGCCGCAGTCACGGTCAAATCCTTGGCAACTCCGTCGAAATAGGCCGCCAGCTCCGAAGAGGCCTGGTTGGCAATCGTGTCGATCTGCCTGCGGGAAAGTGTGTCCACTGTCGCCGAGCCAATCATATAGCTGGCGATACCGACCCCCAGGCTAACCAGCAGCGCCGAGCCAGCCAAAGCCAAAGGCAATTTCTGCGCAATTGTGAACCGTGGAAAAATTCCCATAAATACTCAAGCCCCCCAAGCAATGCTGCGGCCATCGCTTTGCGGCAATGACCGGTTTTGCGCATCAGAACTGCGCCATTGACAGCAAAATCCTTTTTGCCGGCCTCCACCGACTATGCAAACGTTACACATCGCCAATTAACCGCTGATTACCAATATTTGACCCAGGGCCTGCACACTGGACTGAACAGGCGCCAGGCTACCGTCACCGCGCGACCGAAAAACACAAAACCCTCCTTCGCATCAGCGAAGAAGGGCTCGGTATCTGAACAGATAATGTCGCCGATAGGCTGGGGCGACTGTTAGCTCAGCGCGCCGATCACGGCCTCGATGCGCTTTTTCATGGTCGAGGCATCATAGGGTTTGACGATGTAATTGTTCACGCCAAAGGAAATGGCTTCCTTGACCTGCTCCTTGTCCGA
>JAHJOS010000204.1 GCA_018820005.1 Alphaproteobacteria bacterium
CGCAGGCGGCGGCGATGTCGGCGGGTTCACCGAGACGGCGCATGGCGATGCTCTCGACCATCCGAGTCTGGCCCTCCTCGCCATAGCTCGCCCATTGTTTTTCGTAGTCGGGCGACGTGCGCAGGAAGCCCGGCGCCACCGAATTCACCGTGATGCCGAAGGGACCAAGTTCCAGCGCCATCTGCCGGGTCAGGCCGATAAGCCCGTGCTTGGCCGAACAGTAGGACTGGATGCCCGTCAGGCTGGGTTTCAGCCCGGCCCCCGAGGAGATCGTCACGATCCGTCCAGAGCGGCGGGCCTTCATCGCGGGGATCACCGCCCGCATCAGGTTGAAGGCCGACATGACGTTGCCGTCATAGACCGACATCCATTCGGCATCGGTGACGTCTTCCAGCGGTTTTTTCGTGGTGCCGCGCACGCCACCGGCGGAATGCACCACCACGTCGGGGGCAAGCGGAGCGACCCGATCCTTCACGGCGGCGAAATCCGCAAGGTCGATCACTTCGGTTTCCACTCCCGGAGTGGCGGCGGCAAAAGCGGCGAGCTCGTCCCCCAGAATGTCTACCGCGACGACGCGTGCGCCAGCTGCGGCGAATTCGGCAGCGATGCCTGCCCCGATGCCGCGCGCGGCCCCGGTGACAAGCACGGTCTGCCCAGTGAAATCAAACCGGATCATTCCGCCGCCCCCCGCACCTGCATGGAGCGCAGGAGCCCGGGCACGCGGGCCTTCACCGCCTCGATTGCCTCCCAGATTTCGGAGCCATCGCCCTTGCGGGCATTGTCGGGCAGGGAGGCAATCCTGTCGAACACCTCGCGTTTCACGAAATGGCGCCAATGGACCGGCATCATCGTCAGCGCCTGAGTCAGCGCGGCATAATTGGCATCGGTCCAGACCGCCTCATAGGCGCGGCGGCTGGCATTGTAGCTGTAGGTCGTGACCGGTGGAGTGACGTGGGATTGACGCAGCGCGTGGGTTCCGGCCTCATCCAGATGGCCCTCGCGGTCCACGACGACACCATACCGGCTTTGTGCCGCCTCCGGCGTGACCGAGCCGCGCAGCACGTCGCGCACCACAAGCTCGATGGGACGGGCGAAGGGGTCGCCATAGCCCGCACCCCCGCCGGAGGTCAGGTTGAAGACGTCGCCCGGTCCCATGCTCACCACATCGGTATTGCCAAGGTTGATCCGCTCGCCCTTTTGCGTGATGCGGGTGAAAAGCGACGGCGCCCCGGGTTCGCCGCCGGAGCCGCCCCATGCGGCAAAGGTCGTGCGGTCGCGGTTGCGCGCGGTGATGACGGTGTCGGGGGTGAAGACCTCGACCTCCAGCTCGGTCGCCATGCCGCCGCGGGCGGTGCCGGGGCCGCCGCTGTCGGGAACAAGACCGTAGCGGCGGAACTTGATGGGCACCTCGACCTCGTTGATTTCCACCGGCGTGTTCTTGAGAAAGGACGAATTCGCCCCAGACCCATCGGTGCCGTCGCCAAAGGCCGAGCCGCCCGCCCCGCCGGTGACCGGATCGATGGAGGCCATGGAAAGCTTGCCACTTGCCGCGTCGAAGGTCTTGACGTTGACGATACCACCGCCCCCCGCCGCGCCCACCGGCAGCCGGTCCGGTGCCGCGCCATGGAAGGCGCCCATGATCACGCCCTGCAGGCGCCCGCAGGTGAGCGAGCGCATCCCGACGGCGGCGGGATAGTCCGGATTCAGCACCGTGCCTTCGGGGACGATACAGGTTGCGGCGCGCAGGATGCCACCATTCAGCGGGATCGAGGGATCAAGCGTGTAAAGACAGTAATTGTAACCCACCATCAGCAGGATATGCCGTGGATTGCCGCCGGTGGGCATGTTGAGCGCGGATTTGAGCTGCGGATCGGATCCGGTAAAATCCATGATTACGCCGTCGCCGCGCACCTTCAGCGTCAGGTCCAGCCGGACCGGCACACCGCCCGGACCGTCCTCGTCGAGGTAATCCACGAACCGGAAATCGCCGTCGGGCAAGCCCGAGATCACTGCCCGCGCCCGTGCTTCGCCCACGTCCAGCAGATCCTCGATCCCGTTCTTCACGGTCTCGACGCCGAATTTCCGGATCATCTCGTGCATCTTCGCCTCGCCGGTGTTCACGGCGGCGATCTGGGCGTTCAGGTCGCCCCGGTTCTGCTCGGGCATGCGGACATTCAGCATCATCGTCTCGATGAGCTGCGCATTCATCACGCCGCGGCTGACCAGTTTGGTGGGCCTGAACCGGATGCCCTCCTGATGCACCTCGGTATTGGCGCGCGACAGCGAGGCGGGCACGGCACCGCCCATGTCGGTGTTGTGGATGTGCCCCACGGCAAAGGCGATGACCTCGCCTTCCCAGAAGATCGGCTTCCAGATGTGCATGTCCGGCGTGTGGCTGCAGACAAATCCCGAATAGGGATCATTGGTCACGCAGATGTCGCCCTCTTCATAGTGGTCGATCATCTCCAGCGCGCCTTTGTAATCAAGACCGATGAACCATGTCGCGCCAAGATCGCGCGGGCTGGCGAAGGTCATCCCGGAAGGGGTGACAAGCCCGGTCGTGAAATCCTCGGTCTCCTTCACGAAGGTGGAATGCGCGGTGCGGAACAGGGTGAAGGCCATGCTTTCGGCCACGGCCTGCGCGTGGTTCTCCAGCACTTTGAGGGTCACGGGATCAGTGCGCATCGGCGGTCTCCGAAAGAGCGAGGATCAGGTTGCCATGGCCGTCCACCTCGCCGGAAAAGCCTGCAGGGACGATGGTGGTGGTGTCGTCCTGCGCGATGACACAGGGACTGGCGAAGGTGGCGCCGGGCGTCAGGTCGGCCCGGGCAAAGAGCGGCACCTCGCGCCACGCCCCGTCAAGCCATGCGGTCATGGATGTGGCGGCAGTGACTGGCCGGCAGACCGGCGCGCTGCGGGGCAGGGTGGGCTTGGCGGAATGACCGGTGACCACGAGGTTGATCGCGATGATCTGGATCGGCGCCTCCGGATCCGCATGGCCGTAAAGGCGCCGGTGTTCGGTGTGAAAGGCCTCTGTCACGGGGGCAATGTCGCCCTTGGCGATCGCCGCCGCGTCGATCGGGATCTCGATTTCGAAGCTCTGCCCGCGATACCGCATCTCGCCCGAGGCATGAAACACCGGGGTGCCTTGGTACTGCTGCTCTTCCACCATCCAGTGGCGGGCCTTTTTGGTCAGGCGGCTGACGGTCGCGGCGATGCGCGGCGCCGTTTCGGGAACAAGGTCGTAATAGGCCGTTTCGGTGAAATCGTTGCGCACATCCGCCGTCAGCCCGCCAAGCGCCGACAGCACGCCGGGCGCGGGGGGCACGATCACCCGTTTCATGCCAAGGTCGCGGGCCAGAAAACAGGCCATCATCGGGCCGCCCCCGCCAAAGGCCAGCAGGCTGAACTCGCCCACGTCAATGCCCCGCCGTGAACAGAGCTTGGAGACCTCGCGGAACATTCCCGACACGGCGATGCCCACGATCCCCTCGGCGGTCTGTTCCAGCGAGGTGCCGAGCCGGTCCGCCAGCGGCTGGATCACCGCCACCGCCTTGGCGCGGTCGACAGAGACCATGCCATAACCAAGCGCCGACAGATCCAGCAGGCCCAGCGTCACGAAGGCATCGGTGATCGTCGCCTGCGTGCCGCCCCGGCCATAGGCCGCAGGGCCGGGGGTGGAACCGGCGCTGTCCGGTCCCACGGTCAGCATTCCCGCCGCATCGATGCGGGCGATGGAGCCGCCGCCTTCGCCAATGGAGGTGACCGACACCGTGGGCACGAAGATCGGGAAATCGCCCACGATCTCATTCATCCCATAGCCGGGCTGGCCGCCGGTGATCAGCGCCACATCCGCCGAGGTGCCGCCGATGTCGAGGCTGAGGATCCTGTCCTCTCCTGCCTCGCGCGCCACGAA
>JAHJOS010000205.1 GCA_018820005.1 Alphaproteobacteria bacterium
GGCGAACTGGCCGGCGTCACGCCGGAGTGGTCGGACGAGGTGGCACTGACCGTGGTTCTGGCCACCCGGGGCTACCCGGTGAGCGCCGTCAAGGGCAGCGTCATCAGGGGAGCGGAGAACCAGGACAGCGACACCGTCCGGGTGTTCCAGGCGGGCACGGCGCGCAATGGCACGCATCTGGTAGCCAATGGCGGGCGGGTGCTCAATGTCACGGCCTTGGGCCGCACGGTTGCCGAAGCCCAGAGCCGCGCCTATGCTGCGGTGGACCGCGTGGACTGGCCAGAAGGCTTCTGCCGCCGCGACATCGGATGGCGGGCGATCGCCAGGGAGTCGCTCTAACGACTTGTAAACTCCACGCGCGTAGCCTGAATAGTTACCGCAAGTGGTAGTTGCCGTGAGTGAGCACCTGAAGGACACCGACAGCATTATCCCAATCCTCAAACGGGGTCGGGAAATTGTGAGTCGGCTTCGGGGCGAAGCTACCCCTCCGCCCGAACGCGGGGCGATGCCGCGGATCGGCGTGGCACTTGGCGGCGGATCGGCCCGCGGCCTGACCCATATTCCCTTCATCGAGGCCATGGACGAACTGGGGCTGACACCCAGTGTCATCTCGGGCACCTCGATCGGTGCCCTGATCGGGGCGGGCTGGGCCAGCGGCATGAACGGTGCCGGACTGCGCGACCACTCGTTCGCCACGCTGGGCACCATGCGCGACATCGCCAGCCGGCTGTGGGGCGCGCAGGTGCGCAACCTGGGCAAGTTCTTTGCCAACGGCTTCAACGTCCAGCTCGACGCCACCAGGGTGGTGGATGCCTTCCTGCCGCAGCCATTTCCGCTGGAGTTCAAGGATCTCAAGGTGCCGCTCTATGTCGTGGCGACCGATTTCCAGTCCTGGCACCAGGCGGTGTTCTCGAGCGGGCCGCTGCGCGAGGCCATTGCCGGATCGATCTCGATCCCGAGCCTGTTCAAGCCGGTGGTGTTTGCCAATCACATGCTGGTCGATGGCGGTGTGGTGAACCCGCTGCCGCTCGATCAGGCGGCGGCCGACACCGATATCCTGGTCGGCATCGACGTCAATGGCGACCCGTCCGAGGTCATCAAGCGCGTCAATCACAGTGCCGTCGACGTCTGGTTCGGCTCGGCCCAGATCATGATGCACTCGCTGACCGCACACATGATGGCCGCCTACCCGCCCGACGTCTATGTCCGGCCCCACGTCATGCCGTTCGGGGCGCTGGAGTTCTGGCGCGTACGCGAAATCATCGCGCATGTCGAAAAGGACAAGGACAACTTCAAGCGCCATCTGACCCGCAAGGTCGAGGCCTTCATCACCAACACGGCCCTGACCATCCGCGCCGAGGACTAGGACCGCAGGGTCCTCACCGTTGTGAACGAGGGAAAGATGGCCGGCCATCGCATCTACACCACCAGTTTTGCCAGCGTCTATCCGCTCTACATCGCCAAGGCCGAGCGCAAGGGGCGCACCAGGGCAGAGGTCGACGAGATCATCTTCTGGCTGACCGGGCATGACCAGAAAACGCTGGACGAGCAGATTGCCCGGCAGACCACCTTCGAGGATTTCTTTGCGCAGGCGCCGCAGCTCAACCCATCCCGGTCCCTGATCAAGGGGGTGGTCTGCGGCGTGCGCGTGGAGGAGATCGAGGAGCCCACGATGCGCGAGATCCGCTATCTGGACAAGCTTGTCGACGAACTGGCCAAGGGCAAGGCGATGGCCAGGATCCTGCGCCAGCCGCCGGCCTGACCGTCAGTGCATCGGCGGCGGTTCCGACGGGCCCGGCCGCAGTTCGGGCTCGCCTTCCGGCACGCGCCGCCAGATCAGCAGCGACAGGCCGACGACAGGCCCACCGAGCAGCGACAGGGTCATGGCGCCGAAGCTGTCCACCACGATGCCCCCCACGGCGGCGGCGAATGCCATGCCGATCATCATGGCCGACATGTTGAGCGAGATGGCGACCGGCACGGCGCCGGGCGCGATCTGGGCCACGTGGCTGGCCACCGCGATCATGTAGGTGCGGCCCACGAAGCCCTGCGCCGCGACCGTCAGCATGAGGGCCGGCAGGGCCAGGTCGACCGGCAGATAGGGCAGA
>JAHJOS010000731.1 GCA_018820005.1 Alphaproteobacteria bacterium
AGAAGACCTTGCCTTGGGTGTAGATGTAGACTGCATTGTTCTATCCCATGACCACACTCAGAATGTTCACAGGTTAAATGTTCTGAGACCACCAAGAGGAATAAGAATAAGTGTAAGGAGACCTATCTATATGGAAGTGGATAGGAAGCTCTTAGTGAATACAGGGGGCTTTGTTAAGTATGAGGGGTATATCAGGAGAAAAGGCTATATGCCACAAGACTTGGGAACTCCAAGGATAAGGATGGAGATAAAGTCTAGGATGATAGGAGGGAAGGCACATTACTACAAAGACCTCCACAGTTCCATTTAACAAAGGAGGAAATCCATGCGTATCTATATTGCTGGTGCTCTCAGTTCAAAGGAAAAAACAAGTCGTAGTCCCAGTAAGGTAGTAACTGATTATATCCAGAATGTCAGTGCTATGTGTAAAGCTGCCTCTATTATCAAAAGAAAGGGACACTATCCCTATGTTCCTGGACTTGACTTCCTTCTGGGGATGATAATTGGAGATTGGGAAGAGGAAGATTATAGGGGAATGGGAATGAGTTTCCTTGAAGTCTGTGATGCTATGGTTATAATCTCTAATAGTTGGGGAGTCCAAAAGGAACTTGAGAAGGCAAAGGAGTTGGGTATAATAATTTATAATGATATAGGGGAGGTTCCAGAGAAATGGATGGAGACCTAGAATTTGATAAAGCAGTTGGGCAATTCAAGTTAACCCTTAATGAGATAATGTTCCCTCTCCGTATGTATGGGCAAAAGGACTATGTAGACTCTGTTAGTGAAGAAATTGTTTCCTTAGCAATACAACTATATTTGAAGCTCTCAGGAGTAGATATGCCTTATCAAGTGAATTCTGATAGGCTCCATTGGTAATACCATTCAAAAGAGTTTTTATGCCCTTAGATTTTGATTGTAGTGCGTCTCAAGCTCTTTGCTCAGGCAAGGCTTTACTTGTCTGGAATTCTGGTTTTAACCCCAATAATAGCAAGAATTCGTTAATCTTTGCTTGTCCACTGGAGAGATACCTACCAGCGATAGTAAGGAGCTGTAATGCTATGGCTACTTCTTGACTCCCCTTGTTTTGGTATTCACTTGCTATATTTGCTCTCTGCACTGCCTCAGCAACATAGGTATTGGCTGCAGCCATCAAAGTTGCAGCATAAACAGCATAGTTTTCCCCCACTCTATCCCCCCAAGTAGCAGCATTGATGAGGCTATTACCAGTCTCCAGATAGGACTTACCTGCTGCAATCTCAGCACCTACTTCATCTAGGGCAGCGTCAGCATCCCCAAGTGGGGCAGTCATACTGGCGAGTGTTGTCTCTGCTGTAGAGAGGAGAGTTTTAGCCTCTTGAACATACTTCTCAGCTTTGAAGATAAGAGCCTGACCAGTACTGCCAATAATAATGGTGTCATCAAGGTGAGAAGGATAGTCTCCAGCAGCAGTTGGAGTAGGAGCTGTCCATCTGCCGAGATAAACGATGCGGAGGTGATAATCTTCTGTCAGAGTAACATCCCCCCTAAAAACAATGAAGTCCCCAAAGACATCTCCAGTGATTAGTGTAGGAGGACTGTCCCCTGCTGGGTATTCATATCTCTCTATCCTGATATAGTCAGGAAGGAGACTGGATATGTTCAACATGTGTGGGTCTAGTTTATAGGACACAGTATAGTCTGTATCAGGAAGGAGAGAGCCTATCTCAGTGACTACACCAGTCAGGTAATTTATCCTGTAGTCAGTGTCTAAGGTCTTACCAGTCATAACCACAGAGCCAACCTTAATGGGTTTACATGCCAGGGTTCCTGTGCTACTTGCTATAGTAAGGGTCTCATCTGTGATTGTCCTTACCAGAGTTGTTTCCACTATATCCCTCTTAGGGATAAATCTGGCTAAGAGACTTATACATTTTTCAATAGCTCTGAGCAACTCATCGGGTGTATAGATGTCCTCTGCAGTATCTTGCAGTTCTGTTCTCAAGGCTGCTAGCATCTCAGGTAAGTACATCGTCTTCCTCCAAATAAGGTTCTATTGCATCCCAAGGTGGTACAAGGTAAAGGTCATCAAAGTCTTCACTGCTACAGTTGTCACAAACCTCAGCATCTAAAGGATTTATTTTCATACA
>JAHJOS010000001.1 GCA_018820005.1 Alphaproteobacteria bacterium
CGGTACACCGGCCCAGCGCCAGTTTTCAACTTCGGCCTTGAGTGCCACAAAGGTCTCTGTCCGGCTGCCTTTCTTTTCTTCGGGCAGTTCGTCCTGGTAGCTGGCCACCGAGGTGGTTTCTGAGCTTACGCCCTTGTACTGACCGCGCACGGTATTCTTCGCGACGTCACCATTAGTGATCGGCTTGAGCGAGCGCAGCACCTTGAGTTTTTCATCGCGAAGGGCGTTCGCGTCATCGCTTGCAGGCGGCTCCATGGCCACCAGGCACAGCAGCTGCAGCATGTGGTTCTGGATCATGTCGCGCAGCGCGCCGGACTCGTCGTAATAGCCGCGCGTGCCGGCGCCGACGCTCTCGGCCACGGTCAACTGCACATGATCGATGTGGGCGCTATTCCAGATCGGCTCGAACAGCGTATTGGCAAAACGAAGCGCGAGCAGGTTCTGTACCGTCTCTTTGCCCAGATAGTGGTCGATGCGGTAGACCTGATCTTCCTTGAAGATCTTGGCAACGCCGTCGTTGATCTCGATCGAAGACGCCAGGTCGTGCCCCAGCGGCTTTTCGATCACAACGCGTGCATCGCGACGATAGAGCTTCTTTTTCTGAAGATATTCCGCAATGGGCTCAAACAAATCTGGCGCCACGGCCAGGTAGAACGCACGCACGATCTTGGGGTCATCGCGCAGCGCCTTGCCAAGATCGCCCGATCCTTCGGGGTTGCTAGCATCGACGGGTACGTAGGAAAATATCTTGATGAAGCGCTCGATCACGGCCTCGTCCTGATACTCCTTTTCAACAAACGCCGTTATCGCGTCACGCGCCGCCTTCTGGAAATCTGCCGTGCTCAGTTTGGACCGCGAGGCGCCAATGATGCGGCTGCTCTCGTCGAACTGCCCGTCTTTGAAGCGGTGATAGAGAGCCGGGATCAGCTTGCGCTTGGTCAGGTCGCCAGTGGCGCCGAACACCACATAGTCAAAGGGCTGGACGGGAATGATACGGCTGGACACTGGGCAAGTCCCTGTTTGGAGCGGGGTTCAGGCGAAGAAATTCTGCTTGGCGAGGATCACCGCGCCATGCAGGGGTTCGTATTTGGGCAGGGCGACAAAGTCACCATGATGCTGCTGCAGAATGGGGAACAAGCGTTCGCCAAAGCCACCGACAACGGCCATGACCTTGGCGCCATGCGCCTTGAACCAGCGGGCATAGGTGTCGATGTAGCCCAGTTCGATGGCGAGCATCTTGTCGGCGACCGGGTCGCCCTTTTCGAGATATTCGATGAACAGCGGCATCAGCTTACCGAACTCTGCCGGGGCGCGGCCGATCAGGGCATCATCGCAGCCTTCGCTGCCATCGTCGCTGAGGATGGTCAGATTGAGGCCCGTGGCAAACGCCCAGGCCATTACGGCCTGGTTATTGCCGCCAAGCTTGGCGATCACGGCCTTGGTCAGCGGCGAGGCCTCGACCAGGCCGTCCTCGGCCTCGACGGAATAGCGCATCAGTTCGCGACCCAGGATGGCGCCGCTCATCTGGTCGCCGGTGGGGAAGCCCCAGCCGCCGGCCTGGTAGCGCTTGCCATCGACGATGGTCATGGCGGCCGAGCCGGTGCCCACGATGATGACGCCGCCCTCTTCGCCGCCGAGCGCGCCGGCATGGGCAATGTCGATATCGTCATAGACCTTGACCCCGGCGAAGGGCCAATCACGGGCGGCAAAGGCGTCGCGGGCGGTATCCATGCGGCCGCCCGCCATGCCGAAACAGGCGTAGGTATTGGCGGTCTCGGCAAAATCCAGGCCGGCTGCCTTGAACACATCGCGCGTGCCGTCGGAAATGGCCTTGTAGGCGGGTTCACCGGCATCGATCTGCAGATTTGAGCGGCCGTTGCGCACCTCAGCGAGCGTTTTGAGATTCTCGTCGGCCAGACGAACGCGGCAATTGGTGCCACCGCCATCAACGCCAAGGTAGTATCTGGTCACGCTCGGATTCTCCGGATGAGAAATGAGGATTCTATGGGCTCGTTTCGCGGCGGACCATAGTGCGAAAGCTGCTAAGACGAAAGTAGGATAAGCCACAAAATATCGCTGCCAAGCGGCAGGTTTGCATGGCTTGCCTGCATGCGGCACAACAGGCACACGGCAGGGACGGCGGCCCCTGTCATGCGTCCAATCGGAGAGGAATCAGATTATGACACGACACGTGCTGGTGCTGGGTGGTGCCCGTTCAGGCAAGACGGCCTTTGCTGAAAATCTGGCGCTGCGCAGCGGCGACAGGCCGGCCTATCTGGCCACCGCCGAGGCGCTCGATGCAGAGATGCGCGAGCGCGTCGCCAGCCACAAGGCGGGCCGGGCCGGGCGTTTTACCACCATCGAGGAGCCGCTGGAGCTGTCCCGCGCCCTGCTGCGAGCCGCGCCACACCATGATGTGATCCTGGTTGATTGCCTGACGCTGTGGATCACCAACCTGCTGATTGGCAATCACGATGTGGCCGACCATGTCGAGACACTGGGCGCCACGCTGGGCGAAATCAAGGATTGCCGCATCATTCTGGTCAGCAATGAGGTGGGCCTGGGCATCGTGCCCGACAATGCCATGGCCCGCACCTTCCGGGACCTCGCCGGCAGCGCGCATCAGCGCCTCGCCGAACTGTGCGACGATGTCTATTTTGTCGTCGCCGGCCTGCCCATGACGCTCAAGGGCGAACGGCGTCTTCACCAGGCCTGATCTGGGTGACCATCACGAGGCCCCTCAGTAACCGGCGCGCCACAGCAGGAGCCCCAGCACCGCGCTGAGGCCGAGCAGCACATTGAGGGTCGACCGATACAACACCAGCGCGCGCAGAATGTCGCTACCAGCCAGCGCGGATTTGCCGTCGCCAAAGCTGGGCAGGTCGACCATTTCGCCGGCATAGCTGCGCGGCCCGCCCAGGCGAAAGCCCAGCGCCCCGGCAAAGCTGGCTTCCGGCCAGCCCGAATTGGGCGAGGCATGTTTGCGCGCATCGCGGCGGGCCATGGCCCAGGCGCCCGAGGGGCTGGCATAGGGGGTGATGAAACAGGCCGCTGTGATCAGCACGGCGCTCAGCCGCGCCGGGACCCAGTTCGCGAGATCATCGAGCTTTGCCGCCGCCCAGCCATAATCGGTGTAGCGTTCATTGCGGTGGCCAATCATGGAATCGGCGGTGTTGATGGCCTTGTAGAGCGCGATGCCCGGCAGGCCGAAGACCACCAGCCAGAACCAGGGCGCGACGATGCCGTCGCAGGTACTTTCGGCCAGGGTCTCGATCGCCGCGCGGGAGACGCCGGCTTCGTCGAGCGCCTGCGTATCGCGCCCCACGATATGGCTCACCGCCTCGCGCCCGGCGTCCAGCGAGGTCCGCAGAGCCAGCGCCACCGCCTGCACGGCGCGACCCAGTTCCTTTTGCGCCAGGAAGGGCGTCGCCAGCAGGATTTCAAAGACAATCCCGCCCGGAAAGGCCCGCATTGCCTGCTGCACCATGATGCTCACCACCAGCACCAGCGCCAGCAGCAGGCCATGGGCGACAATGCCGGCATCGCGCCGCTGCCGCGCCGTGCGGGTCGGCGTGTTGAGGCGGGTTTCGAGATAGTCGATCACCCTGCCGAACCACATCACCGGATGGCCAATGGCCGCCACCAGCCGGGGCGAATAGCCCAGCCAACGTTCGAGCAGCAGGGCGAAAGGCGCAATCAGCGCGGTCATGGGTTTAGCCTCACCGGTTCGGCGAGCCCGAGCAGGGCTTCGATATCAAGATGAGCCTCAAGATGGGCGGCCAATCCATCCAGCGTCGCCTCGATGCCGGCCTCATAGGCCAGATCGGGGCTGGCGACATTGCCCAGCAAGGCGCGGCGGAAGCCGTCGGCGGCGAACAGCCCGTGCAGATAGGTGCCCGCCGCCCGTCCATTGGCGCTGATGGCCCCCTCGTCCGTCTCCCCGACCCGCGCAAAGGGCCGCTGGCGATCCGGTCCCTCGGTCACGCCCATATGCATGTGATAGCCGCTGATCGCGGTGCCCGTCGCAGCATGGGTCGCCGCTTCCACCCGCAATTGCTTGACCGGGGTCAGTACTGTGTCGACATCGAGCAGGCCAAGGCCCTCCGACACGCCCGGCGCGCCCTCTATGCCTTCCGGGTCGGCAATGGTCTTGCCCAGCATCTGGTAGCCACCACAGATGCCGAGCACCTGCCCACCGGCGCGGTGATGGGCGGCGATATCGATATCCCAGCCATTGGCGCGCAGCGCGGCGAGGTCACCGCGCGTCGCCTTGGAGCCCGGCAGGATGATGAGACCGGCATTGCGCGGCAGCGCCTCGCCGGGCGCCACCAGCACCACCGTAACGCCCGGTTCGGCGCGCAGCGGATCGAGATCGTCGAAATTGGCAATGCGCGGCAACTGCGGCACAGCAATGACATAACCACCGTCCTGGGTGCCGATACTGCCATTGAGCCCCAGCACATCCTCGGCCGGCAGGCGCGCCGCATCGGCAAACCACGGCACCGGCCCCAGGCACGGCACGCCGGTGCGTTGCGCCAGAAAGGCAATGCCATCGGCAAACAGCGTCGGATCGCCTTGGAACTTGTTGATCAGGCTCGCGCGGATCAGCGCGGCATCGGCCGGGTCGATCACAGCAAAGGTGCCGACAATGGACGCAATCACCCCGCCACGCTCGATATCGCCGACCAGCACCACCGGCACATGGGCCGCCTGGGCAAAGCCGAAATTGGCAATGTCATTGGCGCGCAGATTGACCTCGGAGGCGCTCCCCGCGCCCTCGACCAGCACGACATCGACCTCATCCGCCAGTTCATGAAACGCCGCCAGCACCTCAGGCATCAGTTGCCCGCGCTCGGCCCAATAGCTGCGCGCACTCATCGAAGCACGGCGTTGGCCGCGCACCACCACTTGCGAGCCGGTCTCCAGCTCCGGCTTGAGCAGCACCGGGTTCATCGCCGTCACCGGTGCGCGCCGGGCGGCACGCGCCTGCAGTGCCTGGGCCCGGCCGATCTCGCCGCCATCTTCTGTCACGGCGGCATTGTTGCTCATGTTCTGCGGCTTGAACGGCGCGACGCGCAGGCCACGATTGGCCAGCGCCCGGCACAGCCCCGCCACCAGCAGGGATTTGCCGACGTCCGAGCCGGTTCCCATGAACATCAAGGCGCGCGTCATGGCCTGCTTATGCCGCATCGATCACATGGGCGTAAGACCCCATGACCCGCCCGATCACCGCGCCCATGTCCGGCAGCGGCTCGCCGCGCGCATCCGTCGCCGCAAACAAGGGTTCGAGCCGGCTCTGCCGCGCCGAGGAATAGTGGAACTCATGGCCATTGAGCCGCGCTGGCCAGGGCAGATCGCCCGCCTGCAGCAGCCGACGATAGCCGAGCACGCGCTTGGGCCGGTCGATTCGGGTGGTCACCGGCAAGAGTCCGCTCATGGCGTGGCTCTCGCCAGCCTTGTCGACCAGCGCATCGCCGAGCACCATGAAGCCCCCGCATTCGCCATAGATCAGCGCGCCGCGATCCCGCGCCGCCACCAGCCCGGCCTTGAAGCCCATGGCATTGGCCAGCGTCGCGCCATGCAGTTCGGGATAGCCGCCGGGCAGGAAAACAGCGTCGGCGCTGGCGTCGGGCGCTTCGTCGCGCAGCGGCGAAAACGGTGTTACCTGCGCCCCCATGGCGCGCCAGCCATCGAGCAGATGCGGATAGGCAAAGGCAAAGGCATCGTCGCGGGCGATGGCGATGTGCTGGCCCAGCGGCGCCAGTGGCGCTGGCCCTTCCGCGCTTTCGCCCAGCGGCATGGCTAAGGCCTGCAGCCCCTCAAGGTCGATGAAATCGCCCATGGCTCTGGCGGCCTGTTCCAGAAAAGCCTCGAAAGCGCCCACTTCGCCCGGCAGCACCAGACCTAGATGGCGCTCCGGCACCACAAGGCCCGCATTACGCGGAATGGCGCCGAGGCAGGCAATGCCCGTCGCCGCCAGCGCCTCGACCAGCATGCGCTCATGCCTGGCCGAGGCCACGCGGTTGAGAATGACGCCTGCGACGCGCACGCCCTTGCTCCAATGGGCAAAGCCAGCCACTAGCGGCGCGATGGACTGGCTCTGCCGGTCGGCATCGACCACCAGCACCACGGGCAGGCCCAGCAGTTCAGCAAGGTCAGCGGTCGAGCCCTGTCCGTCCGCCGCGCCGTCGAACAGGCCCATCACGCCCTCGATCAGCAGCAGGTCGGCCCCGGTGGCCTGGGTGGCGGCCAGTTGGTGCAGCCGTGCCGGCTGCATCGACCAGGGGTCGAGATTGACCGCCTCGCGCATTGCCGCACGCCCCAGAAACGCCGGGTCGATATAGTCCGGCCCGGTCTTGGCCGGCGCCACCTCCACGCCACGCCGCCGCAGGGCGGCCAGCAGGCCCAGCGTGATGACGGTCTTGCCCGAGCCCGAGCGCGGTGCGCCGATGACGAGGCCCTTAGCCAAAGACATGCTCCCGCGCCTGGCCGACATACCAGTCGAGGCTCTCGCGATAGGCGCTGACCGGCCCCAGCACCACAATGGCGGGGGTCGGCACATCGGTCAGGGCGGCGGCTTTGCCCAGCGTCGTCTCGATGACATTCTGCTGCGGGCTGGCCGCATGGGAGACGATGGCGAGCCGCTCATTTGGGTCGCGCCCGGCGGCGAGCAGCCGACCCGCTATGGCGCCCAGATGCTTGACGGCCATGAACATTACCAGCACCGGCGCGGCCTGGGCCACGGCGGGCCAGTCGACACCCTGCGGCACCGCGCCGGATTCGTCGTGCCCGGTGAGGAACATCACGGCATGATTGGTGTCGCGATGGGTGATGGGAATGCCGGCATAGGCCAGTCCGCCCAGCCCCGATGAAATGCCGGGCACGATGCGGAACC
>JAHJOS010000206.1 GCA_018820005.1 Alphaproteobacteria bacterium
AGTTGGACCAGTTGGCGCTGAATCAGGCCGCTCGGCTGCCCCTTGAGCAGATAGCCCTGTGCGCCCGCCGAGAGTGCCGCCACAATATGAGAATCCTCTCCCAGAACCGTGGTCACAACGCAAATCGTGTTCGGCAGGCGCTTGCGAATGCGCCGAATGACATCAAGCCCGGAACCATCGGGCAGGCCAAGGTCGATCAGGGCCATGTCCCAGTCTTGCTCATCGAGTTTGGCAATGGCGCCAGCGACTGATTGCGCACTGCTGATCGCGGCTGCGGGAAATGCGTCCTGGGCAATTGTGGTCAGCCACTCGCGAGCTTCGGCCACATCCTCCACGATAAGCAAATAGCGGATCATGCAGACTCTCCATCCGCCCAGGGAAAGCGGGCGAGGATCCGCGTCCCCTGCGTGCCGGTGATCGTCAGGGTGCCGCCCTCGCCCAGAATACGCGAGTAGATATTGTTCAGACCGCGACCGGGCTTGGGATCTGTCGCATCAAAGCCATTTCCATCGTCCGACACGTGCAGTTCGATTTCGCCAGCGTTCTCGATGACTTCGATGGACAGGCGCCTGGCTTGAGCGTGGCGGATGGTATTGCTGGCACATTCGCGAACCACCGAGCGCAGCGTGTGCGCAAGTCGAGCGCTGACACCCAGATCGGTGGCGCCTGAATAACCCCAATGCAGTTGCAGCCCCGCCAATGCGAGGCGTTCATTGGTCTCGTATCGCAATTCTGCCAGCACCTCATCAAGAGCCAGACCCTTGCCTTGTGCATTGCTGATGATATCGCGCAGGTCCGCCAAGGTCTCGCTAACGATGGCATTCTTGCGTTGCACGTCAGTGGTATGAAGCGTTCGCAGCAGCTGGGCGCCGATATTGTCGTGCAGATCCCTGGCGATGCGGGTGCGCTCCTTGCGCACGCCCTGTTCCTGGGCGTCGCTGCTGTTCATCGCATGGGTAACCAATTCGACCAGGGTCTGGGCGCGGTCGACATCGTAGGGGCCGAACAACCGCCGTCCGGCATTGGCGTACTGCAATTTGAGGGACGGCAGGTTCATATGCCCCGGGACAATTAGCGCCTGCCCCTCCTCGGTGAGCTCGGCCCTGGCTACCAGATCGGTGTCCTCAATTGTCAGTGGATTGAAAGTGTCAGCGAGCAATTTCTGCCACTGTGTCTTCTGACGCTCAGGCTCCCTGTCGAGCGCAATATCGACGATCTGCTGAAAGCTCTGACCACTGACGCTGCCGCGGTAACTCAGGCGCGCACCAAGCGCATTGCGGATCGGCAGGTAAACCATCCCGACGGCAAGAAGCGCCAAACCAAAGGCCGGCAAGCGCTCGACGGCAACGCCGTAAATCAGAAAGGCATCCAGTCCGACCAGCAAAATGGCGCCAATCAAGTATGAGCCCAATCGGAACGCCCAGGTTCCGAGGTCAAAAAGCCTGTAGCGCACGACCCCGAGTGCGAGGCCAGCGTAGATGAGCAGGATTACGGCAAAAGCTGACGCCTGGGATACCTGCGGTTCCAGACCAAACAGCAGGGGCGTGGCGATGGCGAAAACAAAAACGCTTGTTCCCGCCAGGATCGACAGTCCAAACCAACCCAGGGCAGCCCTGGCGACAGGATTGCGGCGGGCCAAAAACAGCTGCACCGCAATGAGCGCCCCGATAGCGAGGAAGTGCAACACAATCAGCGCGTAGCTGCCGACAGCCTGTGACGGCGCCAGCTGCATGATACTGACCCCGGAAGCCAGGGCTGTGACAACCCAGATGGCGAAAAGTTGCGCGTCAGAGGCGATGCGTTTGGGATAGACCGAAAGAAGGCAGATGATTGCTGTGCCGAACGACACTGTCCCGATATGGTTGACCCCCGAGAGCACCACCAGCAGGTCTTTGGGCAGGCTGAGTTCGCGCGTACTGTAAACAGCGGCAGAGAGGGCCGCCGCCATCAGGCCAACACCAGACGCGGCCAGAAACAACGGCCCTGGTTCGTGGCGGCGCAATGCCCAGACCCACCCACCCAACGTCATGCCGCCGCAGCCAACCAAAAGCTGCAGCCAAAACTCGAATGGCAAGGACCAGGCAGGCCGTCCAGCATATGGATATATCTGGATGCGCCGCATTTCGCCGGTGGCGCTCACGACATCGAGCCAAACCTTGTTCTGCCGCTGAAGCGCTGAAAGCTGTGCCTGCCTGTCCCGAAAGGTGTTGACGGCCTGGTAGGAGCTAAGAGTGTCGGGTTCTTCTACAATGTCTATGGCATTGACAGTTATGCTGCCGGTGCTCTCAGAACCAACGGCATCCAGACGTCCACCTGCTTGCAACGACGGGCTATAATCGCCGCGCTGGACGCCAATGATAACGACAGAACCATCATCGCCAGGCGTCAAAACCAGCCCCAGCCACGGCCGGCTGACGGAGACAAATAGTGCGGATCCAGCGGACAGAACCGCGAGTCCCAACAGCATAGCCAACAAGAAGAATGCTGGTGTTCGTATTTGGATCAGCCCCACAAAATACTCAAAGACACTAGCGCGTTTATGTCGATGCCCAACTCCTCTGAACAGGGGATGCCACACAAGCGGCCAAGTGACTAGCTTTGCAGCCTAAAGCTGGCTGGAGTTCGGAGTTGCCTGGTTGCTCAACTACGACCGTAATATTATAGCATGCCGCTCGAAATCGGGTAGGACCTTTGGTATAGTCCGTTTTGCTTTGCCAAGTCGCCCAGAGTCGTTCGAGAGGTCATGCGACTGTGAGTTAATTTGGCTGTCAGTCTGGTCGCGCCACTGCGGAGAGACAATCCTAGCCATGCAATCTCCCTCCCTGGTGCGCACCCATGAAACTGCTTGTTACAGCCGCCACTTTTGTAGCGCTCATCAGCCCGTGTCCTGTCGTCGCGCAGCCGCGTGAGCCGATCAAAGAAATCGGTACAAAGTGTCTCGAGACGATCCTGCGTGATTGCAAGGTCCTGACGGCAGGCTACATCAATAGTGATCAAGGGTATCACGACGGCGAACCGATGCTGGCCTGGCAGACCCAAAGCGGCGTCACCTTCCAAGACGGGGTCATCGGTGGCTTCGTTTTGTTTCAATACACCGCCGGCAAGTGGGTAGTGGCCGATAGCGGCTTTGACGGCTGGCGTTTCTCGCCGCCACGTCTCAACGAGGCTGGGCTGGTTCACATTGCGGGCTATACGGGCGGCACCGGCGCCTACAATGTTGACAGGCTCTATCAGTGGCGCGACCGCGATCACGCGGTTTATCGCGAAGGCTTGCAACGCGTCGACATGAACGCCTGGTATGAGACGACCGAGATGGCTCTACCCGAAGGTCTCGAAATCTGGAAGGGCGTCCAATACGAATTCGAAGACCCATGGTCGGGGATGATCGCGCGAACCCGTCTCTGGCGCCCGGACGACGCCAATTGCTGCCCGACCGGCGGCAGCGCAGTGATCATCTTCCAGATCGAGGATGATCGACTGGTGGTAGCTGAAATACTATATTTTGCTCGAGGTCGCTGACTCGGCAACTATCCGACCAAGCCGCGGGTTGACTATGATTTGCGGGAGCGTCGCCAGACACTGATTGCCGACTTTGAGCTCACCTTGACCTGCAAGATGCGGACGCATCTGGTTTGGAACTTGCCGATATCGCTGCGACGCTCATAAAGCGCCCACTTGTTGCAGCCAGGCGGGCCTCCTGACCGCATTGGTCACCGCTGCCCGGAGAGGTAACGGTGCCCAACACGAGAATCCCTGCCAGGCGGCGTTTTTCCCCGTTCCCTTTGGCGGATCTCCATGTTCAGCAACTGGGACAACGGCATGCTCTCACCCGTCGAGTTCAAACGGCGACACCAGATCTAACCCCGAAGACGTCTACAGAACGGGGGGCTATTCAGAATTCTAAGAACAGCCTGTCCGGCGGCAACGTCAGAAGGAATGAAAATTGATCGGAAACGGATTCGTATTCGTATGTCCGTTGAACGAGGACATGAACATGGCCCATCTTCCAATCGGAACAAATGTCAAGTGGCGCTGGGGAGCGCACTGGGCGCGTGGGCGCATCGAGCAGGTGTTCACCGAAAAGACCACGCGGACCATTCGGGGCACCCAGGTGACGCGCCATGCGAGCCCCGAGGCGCCGGCCTATCTTGTCACCCAGCCCCGCGGGGGCGTCGTGCTCAAGAACGGCAATGAAATCATCCCCGAATGAGAGGCGCTGGACGGCGCGGCAGCGGTGTCCCGCTGCCCCCAAGTTTGACCCGGCTAGGCTGAGGCCGGATTGTGCCATCGCGCGGAAAGCCCATCAGGCCGTAAGGTCCGGGCTGATCTCATCGACCCAGGCCAGGCCGGTCTGGTAGCGGCCGGTGACCTCGCCATCCTCGATGGCGAGAAGGTGGAGCCAGGCATTGTCAAAGAGCGTCCGGACCTCTGGGTGGCGTTCCAGCACGTCCAGTATGGCTGGCTTGGGCGCAGCGATCATCACCGTCAGTCGCAAAGGCTCATGCATCAGCTTTTCGCCGTCGTGGATGGTCTGCCAGGGCAGACCGGCGAGCAGGGTCCCGCCATTGCCTTGCACGACACCCAGTCCAGCTACCACATTGTGGATCAGCTTGTTGCCGCCACCAAACGCACCGGGCGCGACCGCCGAGCAATAGTACTGCAGGTTGATCCAGCTTGCGACGACGACGGGCGCGGTAAGGATTAGCTCAAGGGTCGCAAAACCCTTGTCCTGTCGCCAATCATAGTTGTGCAGGAACGTCCGTCCGTTGAGATCCGCACCGGCGGTAATACTGCGCGGCGCGGCGATGAA
>JAHJOS010000207.1 GCA_018820005.1 Alphaproteobacteria bacterium
ATCGACGCCCAGCTCGCCCGCGTGGTTGCTGACGGCATCACGCCGGACGAACTCGATAGCGCCAAGGCGCGCTATCTGCGCAATCTGGTCTTTGCCAAGGACGCCCAGGCCAATATGGCCAATATCTACGGCAGCGAACTGGCGACCGGCGGCAGCATCGAAGCGCTCGACCAATACCCAGACCGCATCCGCGCCGTCACCCCCGAACAGGTGCAGGCCGTGGCTGCAAAATACCTTGACCCATCCATCGCCGTGACCAGCTATCTGCTGCCGCCCGCTACCGGAGCGCAATAGACCATGACTTTTTCGTCCCTGCTCCGCCGCCCGCTGGCAGCCCTTGCCACGCTCGGCCTGAGTGCGCTGCTGATCCTGCCGGCCCAGGCCGAAGTGGTGTTTCAGGACATCACCTCGCCTGCCGGCGTCCATGCCTGGCTGGTGGAAGACTACGCCGTCCCCATCGTCACCATCCGCTTTGCCTTTGAAGGCGGCACCACGCAGGACCCGGTCGGCAAGGAAGGTCTCACCACGCTGATGACGACCCTTTTTGACGAAGGCGCTGGCACGCTCGACAGCGATGCCTTCCAGATTGCGCTCGATGATGCCGGCGCCGAAATGGGATTTGCCGCCGACGCCGATGCCACCTATGGCTCGATGCGCATGCTGGCCGACCACCGCGATGAAGCGGTCGCCCTGCTCAAGCTGGCCATCGAGAAGCCAAGCTTCACCCAGAACCCGATCGACCGCATGCGCGCCCAGCTGATTACCGGCATCAATGCCTCCGCGCAGGACCCCAATACCGCCGCCCAGCGCCAGTGGGGCACCGCCCTTTATGGCGATCACCCCTATTCCCGGCGCAGCCAGGGCACGGCCGAGACCCTCAACGCGCTCGATGGCGATGATCTGCGCGCCCAGCATCAGGCCATCTTTGCCCGTGGCAAGCTCTCGGTCGGCATCGTCGGCGCCATCAGCGCCGATGACGCCAAGGCCATGCTCGACACGCTGTTCGCCAATCTCCCCGCGGAGCCCAAGCTGGCGCCGATTGCCGACATCAAGCCCAATCTCGGGCAGGACCTGCGGGTGGACTACAAGCTACCCCAGACCTCGATCTTCATGGCCTTTCCCAGCGTCGCCCGCACCGACCCCGATTATTTCGCTGCTTACCTTATGACCCAGATCCTGGGCGGCGACACCTTCCAGTCGCGCCTGACCAGCGAAGTGCGTGAAAAGCGCGGCCTGACCTATGGCATCAGTGCCTCTATGGTGGGCTTTGAGCACAGCCAGTCCCTGCTGATCGCCACCGCCACCCGCGCCGAAAGCGCGCCCGAAACGCTCAAGGTTATCAGGACGTCATCGCCGGCCTCGTGGCCGACGGTCCTACCGAGGAAGAACTGGCCGACGCCAAGCGCTACATCATCGGCTCCTACCCCATTGGTGAGCTCAGCTCGTCGTCAGCCATCGCCAATACGCTGGTGGGGCTGCAGATGCGCGACCTCGGCATCGACTATATTTCCACCCGCGCTGACCAGATCAACGCTGTCACCATCGATGACATCAAGGCGATGGCCGCCAGACTGCTGACGGTCAAGCCGACCATCATGCAGATGGGCCCAGCGCAGGGCCAATAGGCCCTGTCGCAGCGCAGCGACCGTAGGCCCTGTCGCGGGCGCAGGGCCCAGAGGGCCCAGTCGCGGCCCCCGTGCCGGCCAGCTAAGCGCATCGGCAGCACAAGCCAATACAGGATCGGCGAGCAGCGCTTGCCGGTCTATTCCGAAAACGGCGCCGTCCGGCGGATACGATAGGCCTGCTGGGTGCCCAGGTCGCCGATCAGGTGGTAGTTGATGTTCATCGGATGGGCATCGCGCTCGGTCGCATCGATAGCCTCGACGACGTAGCGCTCGGGCTTGAAGGAATCGGCAAGGGCAACGGCTTCGGTGTGCTTCAGAAAATCGGCGTCGAAAGCGATCACGCCGTCGAAATCGACGCTACTGAGGTTGGCCCCGTTGAAATCGACCTTTCCCAGCACTGCATCCTTGAACGTCGCCCCCGCGATCTCGGCGCCAATGAAGCTGGTCTGGTGCAACAGCGCCCCATCAAAGTTCATTCCGAAGCCCTTGGCCGCATCGAAGCTTGTATCGACCAGCGTCGCCCGCCGAAAATCCGTGCCGCTCAACCGCGTCGTCCACTGATCGAGCCCGCGATAGAGCGGATGCGCCTCTTCGCCCGATACAGCACCAAAATCGACCTTGGTCAGCATGGCGCCAATGAACCGGGTGTTCTCCATATTGGCCCCGCCAAAATTGACCTGGTTGACGGCAATTCGCGAGAAATCGCCAAAGGCCAGCTGGGCGTGGCGGAACGACATCAGGCCCAGCACCGGCACCCGCACCTCGGCATAGCTGAAATCGGCACCGGCAATGGAAATCTGCTCGGTGTCGAACAGCCGCGCCTGAAACAGCAGGCCGATCAACTGCCCGCGTTCAGGCGACACGGGGCGATCGGACAGCACGCCGCTTGCCCCCGATTCCAGCGCCGCGACATCCACCCCACGTGCGCTCAACTGGTCGGCAAAGATCTTGCTCACCGGCAGGTCCTTGCGCCGCAGCAGTGCCACCATGGCAATTTGATCTTCTTCAAGGCCAGCCAGCGGCGAGCGCAGATAGCGATAGGGCCGCGCCGCATTGGTCGCCGCAACAATCCGGGCCTGCAGCGACGCGCTGAGGTCAGCAATGGACACCAGCCCGCTCGAGGTTGCCACTTCGCCGCCTATCAGGGCGCCGATATCGAGAATTTCGGGCAGCAGTGCCGCACTGCGCGCCGCTTCGCCCAGCTCAATCTGATATTCAATCATCTGGTTCTGTTCGCCCAGGCGGTCGGTCTGGTCGGCCATCAGCCCACTTTGCACGCGCAGCAGCTGGTTTTGCTGAAACAGCAGCGCCGAACCCGCCAGCGCGGCAATGGCGGCAATAAACCCGGTGACCGTGGCGACCATCCAACGCCGGGTTGATACCCAGGCGTAGCGCGCCAGCACCAGCTCGGCCAGATTGCGCGCAGCGCCGGTCGCCTCCTCCACCTGCTGCCGTGCGGCAAAGCGGGCAACATCGGCCAGCGGGCCGGCAAACTTCTCAATCTCGAATTCACCGCGCCGGAACAGCCCGGTCCAGATGCGATTGCGAAACACCACGATGGTGATGATGACCACAACCAGGGCGACCAACAGGCCAAGCAGCGCCGTCAGCACCATGCCCAGGTTCTGCGCCACCACATCGGCGCCGGCCGTCGCCAGGGGAAACCCGGTGACCACACCCAGCACGAACACCAGCATCCCCACGCCCGTGCTCGACAGAGCCGCCAGCGCACTGCGCTTGCCCGGCCGTGGGCCCGTCGCCTCGCGTGCCTGCGTGTCCTCGTCCATCGGCTACCCCCAACCGCTCGGCGTCGAGCCTAGAGCAGCAAGGCGTCCGTGAAAATGGCCTTCGTTGCGCTTACGCGCCGGTGGCAAGTTCGTCCAGCAGCCATTTGCCAACCGGCCAGGTGGCCGTGAAATGCTCAATGCACAGGTCCACAAACCCCGGCTCCAGCGCAGCACTCGCCGGCAGGGTTACGCCAGCGGTCAACCCTTCGTAGAGCAGGAAATCAGCGCGTTCCTCGGGCGCCTCGAAACCACGCGGCATCCGCTGGCGCGTCTTTTCGCCGATCTGGTAGTCGCCATTGGCCCGTACGGCCTCGACCGCAGCGACCAGCGCCTTGCCCGAGCGTGGCAGCACCACGGCGTGGCGGAATGACTCCAGCGTTTCCTTCTGAAATCCGTGCATGCCGGTGCCCAGTTGCACGGTATCGGGCCGCATCCGGAACCAGAACCCCGGCGCATCCCAGCTGCGCCGCTCGCCGTGCCAGAACCATAGATCGAGATGATCCTTGTAGGGCCGCTTGTCCTTGGAAAAGCGTACATCGCGATTGATCCGCGACAGCGAGCCGTTGATTTTCGGGGCAAACTGCAGGCTGGGCGAAAGCGCCTTGAGCCGAGGCCCCACGGCCTCGACGAAGGCCTGCCCCGCTGCGACATAGCCCCGCTCGTAAAGCGGCCGATTGGCATCAAACCATGCCTTCTCGTTATTGGCCGCAATGCCGCTCAGAAAATCCAGCGTCGCCTGGCTAAAGATAGGCTCGCTCATGCCAGCTCCAGCCGAACGCTCACCGATTTGAAAGCCGGCGTCTTGCTGCGCGGATCCACTGCCGTGCCGACCAGCACATTGGCTTCCGGATAATAGGCCATGGCGCTGCCCCGCGGCAGATCGAACGCCCGCACCACCGCCCGCATCCGCCCAACATCGGAAGCAATGGTCACCACCTGCCCCTCGCTGACACCGAACCCCGCCATATCCTGGGCATTGAGAAACACCGCATCGCGTCCCGCCCCGCCGCGATAGCTGTCGCTGTCCTCATAGATGATGGTGTTGAACTGGCCCTCGCTGCGCACCGTGGCGAGGCTGAGCTGACCCCTGGGGCCGGCCGGCAGCGGCGTCACCACGAATTGGGCCTTGCCATCCGCGGTGCCGAATTGCGGGCTATGC
>JAHJOS010000208.1 GCA_018820005.1 Alphaproteobacteria bacterium
AGACTTCCCGCTTACTCGTTGAGTTTGCGCTCGGTGAAGCCATGGCGTCTGGGGGAAGAGAACCCGGTCGTTTGCAGCTCTCGCGGATCATGTCGAAGCTCCTGTTAATCGTGAGGCTCGGCGGTTGGTCCGATGCGATCCGGTGGGATGCCATGGAGCCGCGGTTACGGGTTACAGCCTTAGGAGATATCCAGGCAAACCAGACGTTTCACGAGGAGGTCATTGCTCCCTATGCCAAGTCCACCAGCGAGTTGCGCCTCTCAGACAGCATGGAGGGATATGCTGAGAAGACAGACGACCCGGCATTCGAGGACACACCGTTTCCGGTCAACGACGACTTTCCAGTGGAGTTTTGGGATGCATGGAAGGAGCAGTTCGGCGGCGTTGACATGGAAGTACTCCGCGCGCTGTTGAGGCTGCTCGACGATGAGGGTATGGGGCGACGTGAAGCCGTTTTTCGCATGCGGAAAAGCGAACTTTTGGCGGCCTGCAAGGCCAGCCCGGCGCTCCAAGAAGGCGCCGCGCCCCTTCTGGAGCAGTTGACCTTTAGGCCGCGGCAATCATGGCGCCAGCCGCCCGACGGTTTTGACGCACGGGACCTGTTTCCGTGGCGGTTCCGTCGGCGTCTGTCGATCCTTAGGCGCCCCTTTGTTCAGCTGACGGACGATGCCGACCCGGAGTTTGTGATTGCCCCCGGCGTTGTAGGAGATGCGGTTGGATACATGCTTGGTGCCTACCATCGGGGCGACTTTCATCGGAGCCAGCTAACGCCGAAGATGAATAAGTGGGCGGGCCGTGCGAGCGACCGCAGAGGTCATCAGTTCGCGCTGGAGGTGGGTGGACGGATGACCGAGTTAGGCTGGCAAACACGCGTTGAGGAGAAGGTCACCGCGTTGCTACGGAAGGGATTTCCCATCGACTATGGCGATGTCGACGTGCTGGCATGGAAACCCGATACCGGCCGCGTCGTCGTAATCGAATGCAAAGATGTTCAGTACCGCAAAACCGATGGCGAGATCGCCGAGCAGTTAGCCGATTTTCGGGGGATTGAAGTCGATGGCAAGCGAGACTTGCTCCTGAAGCATTTGGACCGGCTTGAAGTGATCCGTCAGCATACGGACGAGATTCGGAAATCACTGTCGCTGACCGAGAACCTGACGATTGAAGGTGAGCTCGTTTTCAGGAATCCTGTGCCGATGCAGTTTGCCTGGGAGCAGCTCCGGGCAAAAACCGACCTGCACGTCTTCAGTACTTTGCACATGATATGACCTCATTAACGCTGCTTTCCCTCCGCAAGTCGCCAACGCTTCCCAAGGGAGCTCGCGTGTTGAGCTTTCAAGGTCAACTTGTGGAGCCAAGCTGACACCGACAATTGATAGCGGACTATCGGGCTCGCACCCCGCTGTCGTCATCGCCTAGAGGCGAGTGGACCGGCCGCTTTCAGGAAGTCGGGGGAGGGATCTGAACGGCCGGAATGGGGCGCATTGCTGCCCCGCGGCGATGGACGGGCTACACGGCAAAGGCGGCTCACAGTCCATCGCTAGACATGTCCATCCGTGCTATTTCGACTGGTGCAACCATGGCTGAACTGGCGCCAGCTACTCATGGGTCCGACCCGATGCGGCGTCACTTGAATACCATCAAGTGGCGCCGAGAATATCGTGTGGGCAAACCCAAAAGCATGTCAATGGACGGTTGGCAGCGCCAGATCACTAGAAATCCAACGCCAATCCCGCCTTCGCGACGTGGTCTGTCTGACCGCCGTAGAACCGCCCAGTGTAATCAAGCGACAGCTTGATTGCATCGGATGGGGACCATGCAAAGCCGGCGCCGAGCTCTAGCCGATCGCGGCCGGAAGCTGGGCTGACGACAGTGAAAGGCGCACCGCCACCGGCCAGGGTAATGGTCGAGCTCGTAGAATTGTCGCCAAAATTATGCAGCCACAGAGCCCGGCCGCTCACCTTGAATTCATCGGCCTGGCCTTGGAGCTTATAGGCAAAGCTTGCACCAAGGGCCGATTCCACACGCCATGTGCTGCTCGCGCCGACTGTGGCATTGAGGCTGCCTGCGCCGGTCTCGGAGAAGCCTCCATGGCCGGACCAGCCCGTCGCCAAGCCGGCCATGGGCCCGACCTTAAGCCCGTCGGACAACTCATAGCCATAGCTGGCCTTGAGTGCGGTATCGACGCCCTGCATCCAATAGTTCGCCGAAGCAGTTCGCGTCAAAGCGCCGATCACAATATCCCGGCTGCTGGTGACATGATTGGCTCCGTAGCTGACACTGCCCGACAGCCAGGCCGTATCGTCCGTCCATTCGCCATATACCCCGGCATAGGCTCCCTGGGCGTCGCTGCTGGCAAGGCGATCAGGCGTCTTGGCGGTGGCCGCCGAATAACCGACACTGAGGCCAGCCGTCAGATCACCGCCGCCCAAGGTTGACCGCCGCTCATAACCGACAGCAAGACCACCAGCTGTCCATTCCGTCC
>JAHJOS010000726.1 GCA_018820005.1 Alphaproteobacteria bacterium
AGATCTGGATCACCCACGGCCACCTGGACCACGCCGGCGGCGCGGCCGAGATGCAGGAAAAGACCGGGGTCCAGATCACCGGGCCGCAGAAGGCCGATCAGTTCTGGATCGACCGTATCGTCGAGAGCGGCCAGATGTACGGCCTTCCCGACGCCCGCCCCTTCGTCCCCGACCGCTGGCTGGAGGACGGCGACACGGTGAGCCTGGGCGAAACCACCTGGGAAGTTCGTCACTGCCCCGGCCATACGCCGGGTCATGTCATCTTCTTCAACCGGGCCGCGCGGTTCGCCCAGGTTGGGGACGTGCTGTTCAAGGGGTCTGTCGGCCGCACTGATTTTCCGATGAGCGACCCGCCTGCCCTGATCCGCGCCGTGGTCGAGAAGCTTTGGCCCCTCGGTGACGACGTCACCTTCGTGCCCGGCCACGGGCCGATCTCGACCTTCGGCGAGGAGCGGCGAACCAATCCCTTCGTCTCGGACGCGGCCCTGCGGGGCACGCCGATGACTCGGCAGCCGACGGGACCGGCCTGAGCCGCCGTCGGTCAGCGGCGAAGCAGCATCCCGATAATCACGCCGAGGCCGAGGGCGTAGAGGGTCGTCTCCATCGGACGATCCCGGATGCCGTCACGGGTCGTTGCCACCCGATCCGAGAACTTCTGTCGGATCATCTCGGCGTCTTCCCGAACCGCCTGGCGCAGGGACAGCGAGTCTTCAAAATTTCGGGCTTCGCCAGCAGCGATGATTTCGTCGGCCTGACGGTCCAGTCGCTGGGTCAGGTCCTTGTCCTCCAGGACAATGTCGTCGGGCGAAGGCGGGGCTATGGGGGTCTGGGTCATAGGGGGCTCCGGGTTCGGACAATGAACCGGCGCGGCGCCCTCCGGTTCCCTCTGAACATCGGTCTCCGCGCCGCGTTGTACCGTGACAGGAGAACCCCATGACCTTCACCGATCCGACACCGTCCGAAACGCCGCAGCCCCTCATTCCTTCCGAGATCCCGCCCGAGCCGTCGCCGCAGCCCGAACTCGACCCGTCCGATACGCCACAGGAGGTTCCGCCCATGGAACCGGGCGGCGGCGGAGAAGGTGATTCCCGCCCTTACGGCGCTGCGTGAAGTCAAGCCACGAAGACGTTCAGACCCGTGACAGTAAAACGAAGTTCCCGACGGAACCGTCACCGAGTCACAGGGTTCATTCCGGCAAGCGCAACGGCAGCACTGAAAGGAACACCGATGGACAGCCAGCCCACGCGACCCTCCGGCGTTTCCAAGCGAGGCTTCGCCTCGATGGATCCCGAACGTCAGCGCGAGATCGCGCGAAAAGGCGGGGCCAGCGTCCCGAGTGAGAAGAGAAGCTTCTCCCAAGACCGTAGCCTGGCCGCCCAGGCCGGGCGGAAAGGCGGCGAGGCGTCGCACGGCGCCAAGAAGGACGCGCCCTCTTCTGGCGAAGCTGAATAGGCTTTTACGAAGCTGGTCCAGCAAGGGCGGGGTGTCAGTCGACGCCCCGCCCTTTCATTTTGGCCAGGCCTCTTGCCTCAGACGATGTGGGCGGCGGCTCGGGTCTCTTCAGGACGAAGCGTCAGGACCTGCACCCCGTCCTTGGTGACAGCCACGGTGTGCTCGAACTGGGCGGACAATTGAGCGTCCAACGTAACAACCGTCCATCCATCCGCCTTTGTCCTGACAGTCCGCCGACCCTGGTTCAACATGGGCTCGATGGTGAACACCATCCCCTCACGCAGCACGAGGCCCGTTCCCGGCTTTCCAAAATGCAGAACCTGAGGCGCTTCGTGCATCTCGCGTCCGATGCCGTGGCCGCAATAGTCGCGGACCACCGAATAGCCGTTGCGCTTTGCGTGCCGCTCGATGGCGAAGCCGATATCGCCCAGCGCGGCGCCCGGCCGGACCGCCTGGATTCCCTTCCACATCGCAACATAGGCTGTATCGACAAGCCGGCGAGCGGAAGGCGCTACGTCTCCGATCAGATAGGTCTTGCTGGAGTCGGCGATATAGCCGTTCTTTTCCAGCGTGATGTCGAAGTTGACGATGTCGCCGTCCTGGAGAATCTCGTCCCTGGACGGGACGCCATGACAGACCACCTCGTTTCGCGAACTGTTCAGGACGAAGCCGTAGCCGTACTGGCCCTTGCTGGCGGGACGGGCCTCAAGCTGATCGACAATGAAGGCCTCGACCCGGTTATTGACCTCGAGCGTGCTCATGCCGATGAGTTGCAGTTCATCCAGGCGAGCGAAAACCGAGGCGAGCAGCCGGCCCGACTCCGCCATCAGCGCAACCTCGGCCGGCGTCTTCGTCATGCCGCGCCAGCGAGCTCAGACGCATCTACGCCTGCGGTTTTCAACTCGCGCGCGACCAATTCCTGGAAGCTGAGGCCGGGGTTCAACTCGCACAGCATGCCGATCTTGATCCAGAAAGCAGCCTGGGCGTTGACCGACCGAAAAGAGGCCTTGCTCGCCCGGCGAAGCTGGTCATGCAGCTCATCTTCGATATTGACGATCCCCACGGCGCCTCGCTGGAATATATGATTTATATATATTCCATACATTCAGACCGGACGCGCGGCAAGGCTGTCGGCGGTAAGCGGCTAGGCCCTCAACAGCGCCAGGGCCACGCTGGGAGCGGGTGAGATGTCGAACTGGACAAGGGACCAGCCGGAGGCGGTCGCCAGAGCCTCGACCGACGCCTGAGTGAATTTGCGAGAGCTTTCGGTGTGGATGGTCTCGCCGGCGATGAAGCTGAAGGTACGGTCTCCGACGTGGGCGGTGGTCGGTCGCGTCGCCTGGAGGTGCATCTCCATCCGCGCCTGATCCGGGTTCCAGACGGCGCGGTGGGCGAAGGCGTCCAGATCGAAGTCGGCGTCGAGTTCGGCGTTGGCGCGGACCAGGACGTTCAGGTTGAAGGCGGCGGTGACGCCCTGGCTGTCGTCATAGGCGGCGACCAGGGTCGCTGGGTCCTTGACCAGATCGACGCCGAGGATGAACAGCGCCCCCTCCCCCAGCATACGCCGGGCCGAGGCCAGGAAGCGCTCGGCCTCCTCA
>JAHJOS010000209.1 GCA_018820005.1 Alphaproteobacteria bacterium
GAGCTGCTGGCCGATATGGGTCGAGACATAGGCCTGCAGCACGCCGGCGGTGGCCGACAACACGGCAATGCCGATGAGGCCGGCGCAAAGCCAGACAAGCAATGTCGCATCGCGCGTCGGCAACGCAATGTCGATGATGGAGCGCATCATGAACGGCGCTGTCGCCCCCGCCACGCCAGCGATGACGATGAGGCCGAGGACGATCAGAAGCGCCCTGACATGGGGGCGGAAGAGCGCGAGCACACGCCGCCAGGGCGTGTGCTGCTGGGCCGCAGCCTCATAATCTGCGAAGTCGTCGTCGAGGTCATCCATGGGTTGAGCTCGCAGGTGGGAGGGCGGCGGTTTCGGGCGCAGTCTTGTGCTTGCTGCCAAAGATCGACATCACGACGAAATAGAATACCGGCACAAAAATCAGTGCGAAGATCGTCGCTGCGATGACGCCACCGAGGACGCCGGTTCCAAGAGCCTTCTGCGTTTCGGCGCTGGCGCCGTGGGCATGGACCAAAGGCATCACGCCGAGGGCGAAGGCCAGCGAGGTCATCACGATCGGCCTGATACGCAGCCGGCCCGCCGCGACGATCGCATCCCGCAGCGCCCATCCTTCGGCAAGCTTGGCTTTAGCGAATTCGACGATGAGAATGGCGTTCTTGGCAGACAGGCCGATCACGGTGATCAGGCCCACCTTGAAGAAGACGTCGTTGGATTGCCCGCCCATTTGCACGGCCGCAACCGAACCGATGATCCCAAGCGGCACCATCATCATGACCGACAGTGGCACGGTCCAACTCTCGTAAAGCGCAGCAAGGACGAGGAAGACTACCAGCATCGAAATGGCGATCAGCATGGGCATCTGTGTGCCGGACTGGCGCTCCTGCAGCGACTCTCCGGTCCATTCGATGCCAAAGCCTTCGGGCAATTGCTGGACGAGACGCTCGACCTCGGCCATGGCATCGCCATTGGCTACGCCTGGTGCGCCCTCGCCCTGCAGGGAATTGGCGAGATAGCCGTTGTGCCGCGAGATCTGTGCCGGCGCGCTGTTCCACTTGGCCGTCACCACTTCGCTCAGCGAAACCATGCCGCCCTGGTTGTTGCGCACGAACAGTTTCAGGACGTCGTCGACATTCATGCGGTAGCGTGCATCCGCCTGGACGATCACCTGTTGCAGTTTGCCGCCATTGGAAAAGTCGCCGACATAGCTCGATGTGATGGCCGTGGCGAGCGTATCGCTGATCGATTGGAACGCCACGCCCAGGGCCTGCGCCTTGTTGCGATCGATTTCGAGCTCGACATTGGGGCCATTGGGCAGGCTGTTCTGGTAAAGGTTCGCTAGCTTGGTCGACTTGCCGGCGAGATCGAGCAACTGGTTCTGCGCTGCCATGAGGGCGTCGAGCCCCTTGCCGCCGCGATCCTGCAGCACGAAGCTGAAGCCCGAACCGCCGCCCAGTTCTTCGATTGGGGCCGGCAGGGACACCATGACCGAGCCCTCGGGAATATCGGCCATGGCGGCCGTCATGGCAGCAACTTCCTCGCTGGCCGGCATATGGGCGCGGTCTTTCCATTCCTTGAGCGTCACGAAGGCCATGGCTGCGTTGGATCCCGACCCCATGAAACTGAAGCCGTTGATGAGGAGATTATCCTGTGTTGCCTCGCGTTTCAGCACCGCAGTGTTGAACAGGCTCGTCACCTTGTCGGTCCGCTCCTGCGTGGCGCCCGCCGGCAGTGTGATCGATACGGTGTAGTTGCCCTGGTCTTCGTCGGGCATGAAGGCGGATGGGATCTGCGGGAACCAGAACACGAGGGCGCCGACGAGGATGGCGTAGAGCACCATCATCCGCCCACCCCGGCGCAAAAGGCCGCCGACCGTCTTTCCGTAGCCATGTGTGACCTTGTCGACGCCCTTGTCGAAAAGCGCGAAGGGCAACCACTTCTTCTTGTGGTGATCGACCGGCTTGAGGATGGTGGCGCAGAGCGCCGGCGTCAGCGTCAGGGCCAGGAAAGCAGAGAACAGGATCGACACCGCCATCGACAGCGTGAACTGGCGATAGATGGCGCCCACTGACCCGCTGGCCAGGCCCATGGGAATAAATACGGCGACCAGCACGGCCGTGATGCCGATCACCGCGCCGGTGATTTCCGTCATGGCCTTTCGCGTCGCATCCCTGGGCGAAAGCCCTTCGGTCGCCATGATGCGCTCGACATTCTCGACCACCACAATGGCGTCATCGACAATGATGCCGATCGCCAGCACCATGCCGAACATGGTCAGGACGTTGATCGAATAGCCGGTCAGCTGCATGACAGCGAAGGTGCCGAGCAGAGCGACCGGTGCAACGATCGCCGGAATGATGGTGTAGCGGACGTTCTGCAGGAAGATGAACATGACAGCAAAAACCAGCGCCATGGCTTCGAGCAGGGTGTAGATCACCTTCTCGATCGATACCTTGATAAAAGGGGAGGTGTCGAAGGGCAGCGCATAGGACATGCCTTCTGGCATGGACAGCTTGAGCTCGGCCAGGCGCGCCTTGACCGCATCGGCAGTGGCGACGGCATTGGCACCGGGGGATAGCTGGATGGCGGCGCCGGTCGCCTGGTTGCCATTTTGCTGCATAGAAAAACCGGTCGTCTGCGCCC
>JAHJOS010000210.1 GCA_018820005.1 Alphaproteobacteria bacterium
AATACGATCGACGATCCGGCGCTCACTCTGTATCTCGTGCTCGACGAGGCGCACCGTGGGATGCGCGCCGCAACCGGCGCGGGCGAGAAGACAACAATCGTTAAGCGTCTGATTAACGGGTCCGGGACTGTGCCAGGCTTACCCGTCGTCTGGGGGATATCGGCCACAGTCGAGCGATTTAACGCGGCGATGTCTGACATGATGGGTCGGGCGACTCTGCCGAACGTCGTGGTGGATTCCGCGAAGGTCCAGGCGTCAGGTCTGCTGAAAGATACCATCATCCTCGATGTACCGAAAGAGGTCGGACCGTTTGATACGGTGCTTGTGCGCCGCGCCACCGACAAACTCAAGGAGATATCGTCCGCCTGGGAAGCCTACGGTCAGCAGCAAGACGATGCTGGATCTGTCCTCCCTCTGATGGTGCTGCAGGTTCCGAACGCGCCCGAGCACAGTGAGATTGGCAGGACGCTCGACACGATCTTCACGCAGTGGTCAGATTTGCCTGAGGACGCGGTGGCCCATGTGTTCGGTGAGCACTCTACACAGAGGTTCGGTCGCCATACAGTGCCTTACATCTCGCCTGAGCGTGTGCAGGAATCCGCCTGGGTCCGAATCCTAATTGCCAAGGACGCCATTAGTACCGGATGGGATTGTCCGCGTGCCGAAGTAATGGTGTCTTTCCGCCCCGCAGTAGACAAGACGCACATTACACAGCTGCTGGGGCGCATGGTGCGCACCCCGCTGGCCCGCCGAATACCGGGCAATGATAGGCTCAACTCGGTCGACTGCCTTCTTCCGTTCTTTGACGAAGCCTCTGTTAGAGAAGTAGCCAAGGCGCTGATGTCGGGCGGTGACGGTAGCGACGAGCTGCCGGGCCGCCGAGTGCTGATCAACCCAGTCGAATTAAAGCCAAATCCTTCTATCCCAGAGGCAGTATGGGATAAACTTATCTCACTGCCGTCTCAATCACTGCCAAAACGGCATGCCCGTCCAATAAAAAGGCTTACATCGCTGGCGCATGAGCTTGCCGTAGATGGCCTCCTTGAGGACGCTGGTAAGGTTGCCCACTTGGAAATGCACAGAGTGCTGGATGGCGTCCGAGCGCGCTTTCGAGCGGAAGTCGACACCGCCCGAAAATCGGTACTCACAGTCGAAGGCAAGAGCCTGAAAGCCGACCTAAAAGGTGGGAGCATGTCGTTCGACGACTTCCTCGAAGAGGCGGACTATGCCGTTATCGAAGACGCTTATCGGAGGGCAGCCCGCGGGATCAGCCCGGATGTCGCGATGTCGTATAGCGAATACTTGGCGCGAAGCGAGGGCGATGCCAACGATATAGAAGCGGCGCTGCTCGATGCCCACGTGACGATTGGCGCTCTGGGATTGGTTGCCGGCGTGAAAGAAGCACTTGAGGGTGAGGCCGAAACGCTGGCAACCCAATGGCTGACGCGGTTCCGAGTAGACATCAAGAGTCTCTCCGATGAGCGGCAGGACGTGTACAGGCAAATACGCGAGATGAGCGCGAAGCCGATGGATGTGGGCTTGGCTCGTCCCATTTCATGGATGCAACCGACGACCGTCAGGGAGGTGAACGGAGCGGAAACGCCATTGCCGCAGTTCGAAAGGCATTTGCTCTGCGACAATCAGGGAATGATCCCCGTGGAACTGAACCTGTGGGAGGGTGACGTTGTTCGAGCTGAACTCGCGCGTGAAGGAACCGTCGCATGGTACCGGAACCCATCGCGAGCCAGTCAGGACTCGCTTGGTATAATCTACGAGGATGGCGGAGAATCAAAGATTCTTCGCCCGGACTTCGTGTTTTTTATTCAGATGCCTGACGGATCGGTCGCAGCCGACATTGTTGACCCACACGGCATACAGTTTGGTGACTCTATCCCGAAGTTGAAAGGACTGGCTAAGTACGCGGCACAGTTTGGTGACCAATACCGCCGGATAGAGGTCATAGCAAAAATCGCCGACAGATATCGCGCGCTTGACCTGACGGAACCAGCAACCCGCCTGGCAGTGGCAACGGCTACATCGATCAAGGCGCTTTATGAAGGTCCAGTTGCCACTGACTATGCGCCGCAACTATGAGACGGTCGGG
>JAHJOS010000211.1 GCA_018820005.1 Alphaproteobacteria bacterium
ACTTCGGCCAGCGTGGTCGCATCGCTCTCGCGGCGGAACTGGCCGCGCCACTTGTCGTTGACATCATTGCGCTTGTGCGTGACCAGACCGTCCTTGTCGGCCACCCAGATATTCTCATATTTGGCGCCCAGCGCCACCAGCACGTTGAGGCACGCAATGGCCGCAGCCCCTGCCCCGGAAGCACAGATCTTGACGTTCTCGATGCGCTTGCCCTTGAGTTCGAGCCCGTTGAGCACGGCGGCACCCACAATGATGGCCGTGCCATGCTGGTCGTCGTGGAACACCGGAATAGGCATGCGCTCACGCAGCGCTTCCTCGATCTCAAAGCAATCGGGCGCGCGGATGTCTTCGAGGTTGATGCCACCGAAGGTGGGCCACAGCGGCGCGACAGCTTCGATGAATTTTTGCGGGTTGATCTCGTCGATCTCGAGGTCGAACACGTCGATGCCGGCAAATTTCTTGAACAGGACGGCCTTGCCTTCCATCACCGGCTTGCTGGCCAGTGCGCCGATATTGCCCAGGCCGAGCACGGCAGTGCCGTTGGAAATCACGGCCACCAGGTTCTGGCGGGAGGTATATTTGGCTACGGTGTCGGGATTGGCAGCAATCTCTTCGCAGGGCGCGGCAACGCCAGGCGAATAGGCCAGAGCAAGGTCGCGCTGGTTGCCCAGCGGCTTGGTCGGCTGGATTTCGAGCTTGCCGGGCTTGGGGAACTCGTGGAAATGCAGCGCGGCTTCGCGCAGGGCTTTCCGCTGTTCGTTGACATCGTTGGACACGTAGGCCTCCTCTCCCGCTTTCATTCAGACAGAATGACGTTACAGGTACGGGACCGCGTTCGTGCCACCAAATACCAGCGATGAAAAGGGTCAAAAGTCCCAGACGCTTGCAACTAAAGTCGAAGGCCTCAGGCAGCGCTGGCGACAACGGCCTCAATACGGCTGCGTGGCACCTCGGTTGCATGTAGCGCAACGGCCAGTTCGCGGAACGCGTCAACCTTGAGGGCTGGGGCAAAGATGTAGCCCTGCGCCTGCAATACGCCACGCGCCCGCAGATAAATCGCCTGGGCCTCTGTCTCGACGCCCTCGGCCACGATCTCGCAATCGAGATCCTTGGCCATGGCGATCAGGCCGTCCAGCACGGGCACCTGGGTGGTGTCGGCCTTGATCATATCCACGAAAATGCGGTCGATCTTGACGATGTCGATACCCAGTGTGCCCAGATAGGCCAGATTTGAGTGCCCCGTGCCGGCATCATCCATCGCCAGGCGTGCGCCAAGTGCGTGCAGGCCCGCAATGACGCTGTTGGCGACTGCCGAATTGCCCACGGGATGCCGTTCGGTGATTTCAAACACCAGCTGGCGATACGAAATCGGCGAATTGCCGAAAATAGCCTGGACATCCTCAACGATGCTGTCATCGCGGAAATGCCCCTCGAACAGATTGATGGCCACTTTCATGTTCGGCATCATGGCGCAGATGTCGCTCAGATCGGCCTTGACCTGCTGCATCAGCGACAGGGTCATCGGAATGGCAAGGCCAGTGACTTCGGCATAATCGATGAAGGCGCCGGGCGGCACGATCTCGCCGTTCTTTTTCTCCCAGCGGCACAGCACCTCGCACCCTGCCAGACTGCCGGTGCGCAGATTGATGACAGGCTGATAGTAGGGCTTGATCTCGCCCCGGGCGATCGCGCGCTCCAGATCGAACGCCGGCACCCGGGAACGCCGGACATATTGCAGCGCCAGCACCAGGAACGAGGCACTCATCAGGCAGGCCACGAAGGTGAAGCTGACATCGAGATCGGCAAAGCCGGCGCGGACGATCGCGAAGGGCACGGCGTATTCGACCTTTATCGGAAGGGCGCCAGCAAAGCCTTCAGAAGAGATGAACTCGGAGGCGCTGGAACGACGATCAAAGCCACCAGCATCGCCCAGCGTCATCACCGTCGTGCCATTGGTCAGCGTAATCCGCATCATGGCGCCGCTGTGGAGCCCCTGCTCCAGCGTCTGGGCGCTCTGGCCCAGCAACGGCAAGAAGGCCGATACGCGACGCAAATCACCGAACGCCTGCGTCAGCTTGAGCGAAGGCATCTCCATTTCGCCAAACTTGACCACAG
>JAHJOS010000023.1 GCA_018820005.1 Alphaproteobacteria bacterium
CCGCCATCGAGAATGTCGTTGCCGTCATTGCCGGACAGGACGTCGTTGTTGTCGCCGCCCTGCAGTTCGTCATTGCCGCCCAGGCCAACCAGGCTGTCGTTCCCGGCGCCGCCGGTGAGATGGTCATCGTGGCTGCTGCCCTCGATGACTTCGATGTTGATCAGGGTATCACCCTGGGCGTCGCCACCCGTATTGACGCCAGTCGCCAGGTTGACCGTCACTCCGGAGGCCGACGCGTAGTAGGACGCAATGTCGCGGCCGTCGCCGCCGTCCAGCACGTCCGCGCCCGCGCCACCCACAAGGATGTCGTCCTCGGTGCCGCCATAGAGGTAGTCCACCCCGCCGGCGCCCTCGAGGAAGTCGCGGCCGGCGTCACCGTAAAGCGTGTCCGCCGCCGCGCCGCCCAGCAGCGTGTCGTCGCCGGCGCCGCCACGCAGTTCGGTTGCGATGGCCAGGTCCTCGGCAATGACGATATCGTCGCTTCCGGCCCCGCCATCGGCCTGGATCAGGGTGACGCCGGTAAAGCTCTGGGTGCGGCCAAAGGCATTGACCGAGACGCCGCTGCCGCCGGTGACCTCAAAACTCTCGCCGTCGTCCACCTTGTCGGTGATGTCGCGCTCGCCCGCCCGCGTGCCGATGTTGAGCAGCAGGGTGGATCCCGACATATCGCCGAGGCCAGGCGGGGGCGGGGGGGTCTCGCCGTCGCCACCTGTGCTCGGGTTGTCCGAGAACGAGAATGAGCCAAGTGTGGCGCGCGGCGAATTGATGCGCCAGACTTCGATGCCAAATGCCTTGGCATAGGCTGTCAGACCCGCGGTGATACGGCCCGAGGTTTCAAAGATGCCGAAGGGATTGTCGGCAAGCGCCTGCGCCATAGTGTCGAGATAGATGCGGCCCGGAGCGGCGCCCTGGGTCCAGAGCTGATCGGCAAGGTCAAAGAAGATATCGCCCGTGATGCCGCCACCGCCGCCAACTTCTGCGATCCAGGCGTCCAGCGCGACGATCAGGTCGAGCGACACCTCGAAGGTAATTTCCGGGCGTTCGTTCCCGTCCAGACCGAAGTCGTTGAGGTAGAAACCATTGACGATGGTGCCGTAATTGCTGAAGCCAGTTGCGGCGAACTGCGCGAGACCGCGCGTGTCAAAGCCCATGGCAAGATCGAGCGCGATGCCCAGCGAGCCAAAGAGCTTGAGGTCAAGGGCCGGCAAGATCGGCACAGACGCCAGTTCGGCGTCGGAAATGCCCAGTTCCACATGTGGCAATTGCAGCGTGAAGAGGTCGACATTCTTGCCCAGGAGCAGGCCGAAGGCGCTGAGCGGATTTTCCAGAATAGGCAGCGCGAAATGCGTACTCCCCACCATGGCCGTCAGGATGGAACTGCCTGATATATCGGCCTGGCCGTCATCGAGGTCGGCGATGGCGTCAAGCAGGTTGCCGGCAGCCGCGGTCACGTGCGGCGTGGCATTGGCAAGGACGGTCGCGGCGTTGCGTATATCGTCAGTGATTTCGAACGAACCGATGCCGTAATCGATCGAGGTCAGCGGGGTGAGGGTCAGAAAGTCCACCCAGTCGACGACCTCGTCGATAATCTCCATGGCGGTGATGACCGCCGACAGATCCATCTGCGGATCGCCCATTTTCAGGAAATCGAGCAGCGTGATCTTGCCGTCGGGCACGTCTTGGCCGTTCACCACGGCGCCCGTCTTGTCGAAAATGGCGCTCCAGCCCGGGATAAGCTTGAGCATCTTGATATCGGAGGTCAGCACGGACAGGGCCATGTCGAGCGGGCGCAGGATCGGCTCAAGCTGATCGAGGACAGGCAGGACGAAATCATTGAGGAAGCTGCCGAGGTCGTACTCGACATTATTGAAGGCGATGGTCGGTCGGCTGCCGAAGCTGGAATTGTCATCGCCCGGATTGACCACGGTGCCGGCGCCGAACGCCCAGTCGACATTGAGGTCAGCGCTCATTGACGGGTAGGCGGCACTACCCATGTCGCCGGTGAGGTGGATGTTGATGTCGGCAGCGCCTTGCACCGAGGCGTCAAGAAAGTCGTTGCCGAGTTCGGCGATGCGGAGGCGGTTGTCGCCATCCTTGAGATTGATATCGAGATTGGCCGTCAGGGTTGAGCCCTGGTCGGTCGCATTGAAGCTCAGGAAGCCGACATCGGCCCCGGCGCTCAGATTGGCGCCACTGACGGACAGATCGATCGAGAGTTCGTCGGCCGCGGATGTATCGACATAGAAGCCATTGGCATCGACGCCGACGCCAAGATCGAAGGCATAATGGATGCTGGCCGTTGCGGTGCCGCCCGTATGGACGTTGAGTGCGCCAAGGCCGAGATCGGATTCGAGGGCCTGGGTGTACGTATAGGTCTTGTCGGAACTGAAGTTCAGCTGGACATTGCCGCCCGAGACAACGGCATCGACGATCGTGCCGAGGTTGCCAAGGCCGTACTGAGCCAGCGCATTGTTGATCGCCTGCTCGACCAGCGTCTCGGCGTAGTCGGCGGCGTTGCTGAAGGTGGACAGCGTCGTGAACAGCGTCTGCTTGATCGCCTGGATATGATGCAGGGCCGTCTCGGCGCTGTCGAAAGCCGATGATAGTTCGTCGCCAATGAGGGGCAACTTCTCAGCAAGAACCTGCACACGCAGCGCCTGCTCGATCGCATTGAACGCGCTGTCAATACCCAGGCGCAAACTGTCGATCTGGCTCTGATTGATCACGGCCATTTTTTGATGCCCCCCCGTCGCCGGTCCTCGCTCCGACTGTAGGGCAGTAAACTATGCGTTCATCATGTGTTCAAGATGGTTCATGAAATGTTACCGATGTGGTTATTAAAGGAGCGAAGTATTGCCGCAGTTGTAAGCTATGTTATTGCGGCCAATAGATTTTGACGCGCCATTTCTGAAGTCTTCAGGGTGGCGCAGCGTGTTTGCAGGGTAGGGCGGCGGGTGATCGCAGTCTCCTTGAGCGGAACTCAAGCGGTTAGCCGGTCGCCTTGCCGCTGAGCATTGCCCAGAACGCAGTGCAGGTGGATGCTGGTGGTCAAAAGTCGTCTGGCATGTGCCGGATCGCTGGTTGGGTCTCGCCACAACAGCGCAGGTCGAAGCTGAACGGAAAAAACCAATGCTTGTCGCCAGCAACTATGGACGTCGTTACTGGATGCTTCAAATGACTGGGCAGAACCGAAAAGAAAGGGCTTAGCGGCCAATTTGACTGCTAAGCCCTAGAAATCTGGTGCCGGCAGCAGGGTTCGAACCCGCGACCCCCTGATTACAAATCAGGTGCTCTACCAACTGAGCTATACCGGCATGCGCAGGCGTTTAGCATCGAAGGCGGTGGGCTGCAATGGCAGATTGGCGCTGCCCACAGGCAGGGGGGGAGGATCGGGGCGCTACTCAGGTTGGTTCTCATGGCGCGTCTGGGACGCGGCCGAAATCGTCGTCGAGGCGGATGATGTCGTCTTCGCCCAGATAGGAGCCGGTCTGGACCTCGATC
>JAHJOS010000721.1 GCA_018820005.1 Alphaproteobacteria bacterium
CGGTTATGTTCGCTTCGATGGACACCGCGCAGAGGATGGAGCTTCTGAAATCCAACTGCGACATAACTGTTTCTGGTGTTTCGACGGAGCTTCAACAGTCCGCTACGCTTGAAAAACTGAACATCATGTTAGGCCTCGCCGACAAACCCGCGTACGCGCCTTATATCAAGCCGTTTGAAATGCTTGAATACGTGTCGGGCGTGTCGGGGATGAAAAAACCGCCGTTCTTGCTCACCGAGGACGAGGTAAAGGACATGACCATGATGAAGGCATCGGATTTATACAACATGCTCACGCCGGAACAGCAGGTTTATTTCAACTCGTTCATAGCGCAGGCGATGCCGTTTATCACGAAGGCTAAAAAACAACTAACCGGAGGTATGTAATGAAACAGATTAGGCAGTCGATATCGGTAGCCGTTACGGGAACGTCCCACACGGCAACGCTCACCCCGACAGGCGACATAAAAGGCATGGTAAGGTACGCCACGCTGAAATTGCCGAACTACACAAACACCGTGTCAACGACCCTTTCGGTGCAGGACACAGACAGCCAGACGGTTTACACATCGTCCGCCTGCACGCAGAACACGACAACGGTTGTGGTTCTCCCGTTCAGCGCGACTTCCACCACGTCGCCGTTCCCCGTTATGCCGTATTATACGTTCACGCTGACGCTCGGATCGGCGGCTGGCGGCGCGACGGCTTACACGGTTTACTTAACCATGTGGATTGAATAAGGAGGGGAAAAATGGCATTATTCAAGATAGAACTGACGCAGTATTTAAGCCTTACACCGATGGCAATCACCGGCTTGCCGATGACAAACACGGTTATTTCATGGAAGGATAAAAACAACCCCGAAGCGGCTTATACATACGCGGTTGAGCTTGGGAATACTATTTTCGGGGCTGAAAAGCACGTTTTGGTAACTGTTACGGAAGAAAAGCCGGAGGCGTAGTATGCCCGCAAAATCGAAGGCGCAGCAGAGGTTCATGGGTGCTGAACTCGCCCGCAAAAGGGCGGGGAAAAGGACTGAAACGGGGATGAGCGAACAGCAGTTGAGGGATTTCGCCTCTACTGCGCTCAAGGGGCTTCCGAAAAAGATGAGAAAATCCACAAAAGGGAGTCCATCATTCACCAGAAGGGACATGCAGAAAGGATACAGGAGGGCTTGTGGAAATTGACATAAAGACAGGACTTCCGAAGGAAATGGTCGAAGCGGGAAAGGCGCAGAGGGAAGCCGAAACAGACAGCAGGCTCTCCTCCGAAGGAAGGGAGATTTCGGAAGAGATAAATTCCAGGGCTGGAAAGAAAATAATCGCCGAAATCACGAAAATCCTTGAAGAAAGGGCTGAAATCGTGATAGCGAATGATACCGAGTGCCAAGCGATGCTCAATATACTGAGGGCTATCGGGTATAAGCTGTCGCTGGCGAAAACGATAACCGACAAGATGATTAAAAGGAGTTTGAGGGTGGTGTAGATAGATTCCCCCTAACCCCTGACGGAGCGCGACCAGAAGGGGCATCCAGACCGGCACAAGCCTCTATCCTAGCTAGGAGGATAGGGGCTTTTTTTGCCGGTCAAAAGAAATCAACTCCCCCGCAAGGACACGGAGTTGAAATAAAAAAATCGCCCCCGAAAAGGACACGGCGAGAGAGAGGCAATAATGGACTTAGAAGAGAGAATTGAGGACACGCAGGATTCATCCCCCGACGAGGGACACGATGAACAAGCCCCTGACATTCTCGAAGGCGGGCCTGGCGTTGGAGAACCAGGAGAGGAAGAGGAGTTCAAGCCGAAACACAAAAGCTGGAACGAAACCGAAAGGGCGCGGCTCGAAGCTGAAAAAATGGGCCATACCGCCAAGGAGGAAGCCGCCAGGCTGAAACGTGAGCTTGAGGAGTACAAGAGGACTTTCAGGGAAGTAAAGGGAGATCAGAAGCCGCAGCCGCAGGCCGACACTCCGCGAAAGCGGATACTGCGCGAAGCCAACGCGAAAATCGCCCGCCTTAACCCCGACGCGCCTGATTACAACGAGCAGGTGCAGGATGTTTGGGCTGAGGCAAACGAGAAAATAGCCGAGGCGAAAATAAAAGAGCAGCGCGGCGAAGAATTAAAGGCCACAAGCGGCATAAGCATGGCTGAAAACGCGCTTAAAAAGGCGGGGCTGTCGCTTATGGTGGACGACCCTGTAACGGGAGATCAGGTTGACATCGGGATAGACGCTTTCTGGGCGCTGGCAACCCACCCGAATATGCCGAAAGGCGTATCGCAGCAGGAAGAAATACAGTGGGTTCTTGACCAGATAAAGATGTATAACGACGCGGTGATTAAAAAACACCTCGAAGGGCAGAAGGCGAAACCTGGCAACAAACCCCTCGGAAGGGGCGGTGAAATCTCCAAGGCGGAAGAAGAAGACGAAACGCCGTCAACCCTGAAAGACGAGTGGGAAGAAGTGAAACAATCAAGAAGGATTAAGAGGTAGGAGGTAATTTAATATGGCATTTTCCTGGACTTACGATGCGCCCTCTGGGGTTTACAAGTCCCACGCGATGAGCAAGAAACTACGCAAAGCCGCGATCAGGGATTGTGTAATCGCCCAGTTTGCGCGGAAAGAAAGCGGGTTCGGTAAAAAGGCCGGTGAGACCGTGACGATTTCAAAGGTGAAAAACCTGACCGTCCCGACAACCGCCGTCCTTGACGAATCAACCCGCATCCCCATCGACGTTTTTTCGATGGCGACCAGTTCAATCACGGTATCAGAGTTAGGCCGTGGAGTTGAGCATACGAATCTGTTGAACATGCTTTCTGAATTTGACATCGAGTCCCCTATTCAGAGGGCGTTGAAAGACCAGTTGGCGATAACACTTGACAATCAGGCGGCTACCGCCCTTGCGACGGCGTATGTATGCGCCATCCCAACTGCGGCTTCAACAATCACCTGGGACACGGACGGCACTGCGTCAACATCGGCAACCGTCAATCTGAACGCCGCACTGTGCGGGATAATTAGGGATTATATGAGGGACACCCTGTATGTTCCCTGGTACGAAAAAAGCCGTTACATGGGCATCGCCTCCACAAAGGCCCTCCGTGGCATCAAGTCGGACGGCGAGTTCCAGGCGTGGCGGCAGTATCTTGAGCCGGACAAGGTTCTTTACGAGTCCGAAGTCGGTGATCTTGAGCAG
>JAHJOS010000212.1 GCA_018820005.1 Alphaproteobacteria bacterium
CAATATCAGCGCGCTGGCGAGCCGCTCAATTCCATGGCGATCCTCGTGCGCGCCAGCTTCCAGATGCGCGAGTTCGAAGAACGCTTCATCACCCTGGGGCTGAACTATCGCGTCATCGGCGGCCCGCGCTTTTACGAGCGCAAGGAAATCCGCGACGCCCTGGCCTATCTGCGCCTCGTCGCCCAGCCTGCCGATGATCTGGCGCTCGATCGCATCATCAACGTGCCCAAGCGCGGACTGGGTGACTCCACCGTCCAGCTGCTGCACAGCGCCGCGCGGGCCGCCAATGTTCCGCTGCTCTCTGCCATCGCCATGCTGGTGGAAACCGAAGAGCTCAAGCCCAAGCAGCGCACCACCCTGCGCGGCCTGGTGTCCCAGTTCGAAGACTGGTCCTTCCACGCCCAGACCATGAAGCCCTTCGAGCTTGTCGAGCGCATTCTCGAAGAGAGCGGCTATACCGACATGCTGAGCGCCGACAAATCGGTGGAATCGCAGGGCCGCAAGGAAAACCTCAAGGAACTCAGCCGCGCCATGGAAGAGTTCGACAGCCTCAGCGGCTTCCTCGAACACATCTCTCTGGTGATGGACCGCGACAATGCCGACGCCGCCGATGCCGTCACCATCATGACGCTGCACGGCGCCAAGGGGCTCGAATTCGACACGGTCTTTCTCCCCGGCTGGGAGGAAGGCACCTTCCCCAGCCAGCGCTCGATGGATGAAAGCGGCCGCGCCGGGCTCGAGGAAGAACGGCGCCTGGCCTATGTCGGCATCACCCGTGGCCGCAAACGCGTCCGCATCTCGGCCGCGCAGAACCGCCGCATCCATGGCCTCTGGCAATCGGCGATTCCATCGCGTTTTCTCGATGAACTGCCCGCTGACGCAGTGGAAGTCACCGACACCGGCTCCTCCTATGGCGGCTATGGCTATGGCGGCGGCGGTGGCGCCAGCAGCCGCTTCAACAAAGCCGACCCCTTCGAAAGCGTCTATGAGACCCCCGGCTGGCAGCGCGCCCGCGCCAACCAGGCCAGCCGCAAAGGCAGCGGGCCCATCACCATCGATGGCGATCTGGTGGCCCGCTCGGTCGATATCGGCAATGACAAATCCGCCTTCGCCTTTGGCGAGCGCGTGTTCCACCTCAAATTCGGCTACGGCGCCATCGCTGGCGTCGAGGGCAACAAGCTGACCATCGACTTCGAAAAAGCCGGCCGCAAGAAGGTGCTCGACAGTTTTGTGACCAAGGGGTGAGGCAGAATACTGCCACCATCTTGCCGATGGTTGAGACCGGTTGTTGCTCCAGCCAGCACCTAACAAACCAGCCCAACCCGTTAATCTTTCATTAGGTTCTTGGTCAGGCTGGCGTCAGCTTGGACGCGCATGGTGGGCTTGAGGCAATCAGCCTCAGGTAGATTGGAAGAATCCATGAACATCGCCAGCACAACCAGCCAGCCGCCCGCCCCGGTCCGCATCCAGGCCACATCGTCAGAAGCCGGTGAAGCCCCCGGCGTCAACGACAATGATGCCGACGACATGGCAGGCTCCAGTGCCCCCGACGTCCGCGCCGCGCCCCCCGCCGGCCAGGGCACCGTGATCGACCGGGTCGCCTGAACAACACCCGGCCTGTTCGCACACTCGTGCAGTGCCCGACCATCTGGCACTGCACGAGCCTTGTCGGCACAGCCGTTGTCACTATGCAGCGACGGCGCGCTCCGCGAAGACTTCTTTGGCCGCCGATATCCCGTTCAGCGCAGCGGGAAAACCGGCATAGACGGCCATCTGCATGATCGTCTCAACGACCTCCTGCTGGCTGAGGCCAACATTGATCCCGGCATTGATGTGAACCTTCAGCTGCGGTCTGGCATTACCCATTGCGGTCAGCGCAGCAATAGTGGCGATCTCGCGCGCCCGCAGATCGAGCCCAGGCCGCGAATAGACATCGCCAAAGGCAAATTCGATCACATAACGCGCCAGATCGGGCGCGATATCGGCCAGTGAATCGATCACGGCCTGCCCGGCTTCACCGTCAATCTCTGCCAGGGCTTTTTGCCCACGCGTGTATCTGTCATTGCTGATCATCATTGTCGTCCTCATCCGGCATCAATCGCCATAGCCGGCGATCTTGGCATCTAGCACATCAAGGCATTCATTGAGATCAACGACCCGCTGCGCAACCACCGCACGGTGCTGGGCCAGCATGGCCTTGCGCCTTCCTTCGGTTCCTGCACCGGCCGCGCGCAGCCGCGCATAGTCCAGCATGTCGCGAATGGGCATACCGGTGGTCTTGAGGTGGCCGAGGAACTCCACCCACACCAAGGTCCGCTCGTCATAGGCGCGGTGACCGGAGCTGTCGCGATCGGCGGCAGGCATCAGGCCAATGCGCTCATAGTAGCGGATGGTGTGGGCCGTCAGGCCGGTGCGTGTGGCTAAATCGCTGATCTTCATCTGGTGCCTGATTTCTCGATCCATCTTCGCTACAACTTCGAGCGCACTCTAAGTCAAGCGCCAATCGGATGTCGCTGCGCAAGCGCCCCTTACAGTTTCCGTGGCGCGTCGCTATCTGTGGTGTCGCACAGCGGAGACCACCATGATCATCACCACCACGCCCACCATCGAAGGCCGCCCTGTCCGCGACTACCTCGGCATTGTCACTGGCGAGGTGATCGTGGGCGCCAATATCTTCAAGGATATGTTCGCCAATATCCGCGACATCGTCGGCGGTCGCGCCGGCGCCTATGAATCAACCCTGCGCGATGCAAGGCTGCAGGCGTTTGCAGAACTTGAAGAGGAAGCGCGCCGCCGCGGCGCCGATGCCGTGATTGGCATCGACATCGACTATGAAGTCGTCGGCCAGGGCGGCTCCATGCTGATGGTCTCGGTGTCAGGCACAGCCGTCAAGCTTTAGCCCCCGCCGCTAGCGCGGCGCGAGGCCGCGCACCATCCCCTGCGTCTTGGGGATGTGGATGGCACCGCCACCGGCGGCGATGGCCGCCTTGGTCAGTTCGTAAAGATGAGCTACGGCAGCATCATCGGCATCCTGCCCTGGCGGAAAAGATGTCAGCGCCAGCACCAGATCCTCGGCGCTGGTCACATTGAGATCGCCATCGACCGACGTCATCACCACATCGTCGAACAGGCCTTCCATAAGGGCTTTCGCGCGGTGCAAACCGAAAATATCCGCCGCCGGGTCACTGGCGGCGCCACCAAAGGCGGCCGCGCCTAGCGCATAGAGTGGCGCCATATTGCCTTCGGCATTGGTGGTGACGGCGATGATCCCGCCGGGACGCAAGACACGCCGCAATTCCTTGAGCGCCACGGTTGCATCGGGCACGTGATAGAGCATGTGGCAGGCCAGCACGGCATCAAAGCTGGCGTCGGCAAAGGGCAGATGGCTCACATCGGCCACGACGCCCTCGACATGGGCATAGTAATCGGCCGTCGTCGCCTGCTTGACCGCAGCTTCCACCATGCCAGGAGAAAAATCGGCCAGCGTCAGATCGAGATCAGCCGGAAAACCCGCCTTGCCCGCCCCCCACAGCCAGCCCGGGCCACAACCGATATCGAGCACCTTGGCGCCGGCGGAAAGATTGGCCTGCTGAGCGGTCCATACGAACCAGTCCGGCCCGTCGCTGCGCCCATAGCGACGGTGCAGATTGGCGCGCGCCTCAAGCTTCTTGCTGTCGCGATACTGCCGGTCGAGCAGTTCGGATGGATTGACCCCTGCGCCAACGGTTGGATTGTTCATCAGTTTTCCTCCATGGAAACGTCAAACCTGACCCTGCCGGGCATAGTGTAGACTTGGCCAGACCGCGCCTGCTCCCCAGCCGCGGTGGCACAAAACTAGCACAGCAAAACCACAATGCAGACATGTCGGATTGACGATCGGGGGCCGATGGCGCAACAAGGCGAAAAGCCCAAGGAAACCAGCATGTCCGTCGATCAGCTCTCTGCCCCGCTCTCCAAGGATCAGGCCTATGCGCTGGTCGATGCGGTGATGGAGCGCGACGACCTGGCCCTGACCGCCTCGGCGCATGAGAACGAAGACACCGGCGAGTGGTTCTTTGAAGCCACGTGCGACAGCCCGCCCAACCTTGAAGCATTCGTGGAACTGGCGCGCCAGACCCTGGGTGGTGCAGTCGACTTCACCGTGGCGCCCATCGATCCCGAAATCAACTGGGTCGCTCGCTCGCTCGAGGGCCTGGCCCCGGTGATCGCCGGCGGCTTTTATGTCTATGGCAGCCATGAAACCGGGGCGATCCCCGGCGGGCTCACCGCCATGAAGATCGACGCTGCCCAGGCGTTTGGCACCGGCCACCATGAAACCACCACGGGCTGCCTCGAAGCGATCGACCGCCTGCTCAAGCGCAAGAAGCCCCGCCGCATGCTCGATGTCGGCACCGGCACGGGCGTACTGGCCATCGCGCTGGCCAAGCGGACCCGTCGGCTGGTGCTGGCCAGCGACATCGACCCTATCTCGGTGACCACCACCATCGACAATGCCGAACAGAATGGCGTCGGCAAGCTGATCGTGGCCTTCGAGGCGACGGGCCTCAACCACCCCTCCATCGCTCAGAACGGCCCTTATGACGTGATTGTCGCCAACATCCTGGCCGGGCCCCTGATGGCGCTGGCACCAGCGATCGGCAAGGCCGCCGACAAGGGCGCGACCATCATCCTCTCCGGCATTCTGCAGCATCAGGCGCGCGGCGTGATCAACGCCTACGCCCGCCAGGGCATGACGCTGACGCAAAAGCTGCAGCGCAAGGACTGGACTACGCTGATGCTGGAAATGAAGTAGCGCGCGACCCGGTCGTCCTCGTAGGAAGTGGTGCGATAGAGCGGTCTCAGCGCATCGCCCCCTCCTAACCTCCCCCTGAAGGGGGAGGCTGGGAGGGGGCTAGGAACCACCCAAACCCCAGACAAAGCAAAATCCCCGAAGCAGGCTTCGGGGATCACACATAATCGTCAGCTATAAACCGCAGCGACCTTATGGGCGCTTGGTGAACGCGCCGATCAGCTGGTGCTGCATGCGATAGCTGACCTGGCGGCTCGATTCACGACCCCGGGCATCGATCACCGAACCCAGCGCCTTACGAAAATCGTTCTTGCTCTCAGTCATCATCATCTCCACGCACTCAATGACACCGGTCTATTGCCGTCGTCGCAGTCTATTTAGGCTTCTGCGTAAGGTTCGGTTAGTCCCAAAACCGAACACCAGCCCTGCAAGACTCGCAAAGCGGATTACCGCTTTGTTAACGGCCCATTGCGCTTGGCGTATTCGCGCTCGAATTCGGTAACGTAGCGCTTGGCCTGAGCCTCGCGGCCTGCAATCAGCGCATCGAAGGCGCGGACAAAAAACGACTTGTTGGTGGTCATGCTTGCTCTCCGGTCGTGTGTCCTTAAACTAGGGCACAATCACCGATTTGCCAGACCTGTAGCCACAGGCCAGCCATGACCAGAGCGCACTTCGGAACAAGGACTATCCGCACATGACCACCCAGACTTTCCCGCCCGCCGTGTTCCAGACCTTTGACGTCAAGGCGGACCCATCCAATGTCGCCCCGCGGCTGGCCGCGCTGCGCACCGCCATGGCCGATGCCGGCGTCGATGGCTTCCTGATCCCACGTGCCGACGCGCATCGCGGCGAATCGGTGCCATCAGGCGAAGCGCGCCTGGCCTATGTCACCGGCTTCACCGGTTCCGCCGGCATAGCTGCGGTCGGCCTCAAGAAGGCGACGCTCTTCGTCGACAGCCGCTACACCCTGCAGGCCCCGGCCGAAACCAACACCAGGCTGGTCAAGGTGGTCGAGGGCGGCCAGGGCGGCATGCCGGCCGAGATCGGCGAGGTCGTGCCCAAGGGCGGCAAGCTCGGTTACGATCCCTGGCTGCACACGCCGGGCGAAATCAAGGACCTGACGGCCAAGCTGGAGGGACACGCCAGGCTGGTCCCCACCCGCAATCTGGTCGATTCGGTCTGGAACAATCGTCCGGGCGCACCGGTGAGTCTCGTCGAGTTTCTCGGCCACAACCGGGCTGGCAAGACCGCCGGTGACAAGCTGGGCGAGCTGCAGAAGACGCTGGCGAGCGACGATGTCGACGCCACCGTGCTCACCCTGCCCGAGTCGATCTGCTGGCTGTTCAACATGCGCGGGCGCGATGTGCCCAATACGCCATTCGTGCTCGGCTTTGCCATCGTGCCGAGGAAGGGCAAGCCGACGCTCTATCTCGACAAGAGCAAGATCACGCCCGAGGTCCGGAAGGGGCTGGCCGGCATTACCAAGGTTGCCGACGCCGGCACCATGATGGCCGGCCTGCGCCAGCTGGGCGCGGCCGACAGGCGGGTGCAGCTCGACCCGGCCACCTGCCCGGTCGCTATTTTCGATGCCATCAGAGGCGTCTCGGACGCGGTGATCGTGGAAAAACGCGACCCCGTGCTGCTCGCCAAGGCGAAAAAGAACGAGGTCGAGATCAGCGGCATGAAGGAGGCGCAGTCGATCGACGGCGCTGCCATGGCCAAATTCCTCTGCTGGTTCGACGCCGAGGCGCCCAAGGGCAAGGTGGATGAAATCGGCATCGTCACCGCACTGGAAGCCTTCCGCCGCGAAAGCGAGACGCTGGCCGATGTCAGCTTCGACACCATTTCCGGGGCCGGGCCGAACGGCGCCATCGTCCACTACCGGGTCAACAGCGGCACCAACCGCACGCTGAAACCGGGCGAACTGATGCTGGTGGACTCGGGCGGCCAGTATCTGATGGGCACCACCGACATCACCCGCACCATGTCGACCGGCAAGGTCACCGCCGAGCAGAAGGACCGCTTTACCCGCGTCCTCAAGGGCATGATGGCGATTTCGACGGTGCGCTTTCCCAGGGGCACCTCGGGCGCGCAGATCGATGTGCTGGCCCGGCAGTTCCTGTGGCAGACCGGCCTGACCTACAACCACGGCACCGGTCACGGCGTCGGGCATTTCCTGTCGGTGCACGAGGGGCCGGCCGGCATATCCTCACGCTATCCGCAGCCGCTCGAAGCCGGCATGATCCTCTCGAACGAGCCGGGCTACTACAAGGAAGGCGCCTACGGCATCCGCATCGAGAACCTGATCCTCGTGGTCGAGAGCAAGTTCCCCGGCTACCTGGAATTCGAGACCCTGACGCTGACGCCGATCGACCTGCGACTGGTGGATGAAAAGCTGCTGACCGAGGCAGAGCGCGCCTGGCTCAACGCCTACCACAAGCGCGTGTTCAAGGAGATCGGTCC
>JAHJOS010000213.1 GCA_018820005.1 Alphaproteobacteria bacterium
CACCAACGCGGCTTTACCCTCGTCGAGCTGATCATGACGCTCGTCATCATCGGCATCCTCGCCGCCGTGGTGGGGCCGCGTTTCTTTGATCGAAAGGTGTTCGACGAACGCTTTTTCTTTGAAGAAACGGTCTCGGCTGTGCGCTATGCACAGAAGCTGGCCCTAGCCAGCGGCTGCCTGACCGAGGTCAGTCTGGGGACTGGTGGCTACCATCTGCGCCGCGCCGCGAACTGCACCTCGGGTGCTTTTAGCGCCGAGGTCCCGGGGTCGGACGGCCAGACTCCCTTCGCCAATACCGAGGTGCCCACGGGCGTGTCGGTGTCGGCTAACAATTTTCCCGTGGTGTTCGACTCGCTGGGGCGTCCCTCCAGCGCGGCGAGCTCCACCATCGGCGCGTTTACCTTTAGCGTGACCGCCGAAACCGGCCTGGTGCAATGAAGCATCAGCGCGGCGTAACGCTTATCGAGCTGGTGATCAGCATAGTGATCATCGGCATCGCCGCGGCGGCACTTTACTCAGCAATGGCCTCAATCGTCGGCCGCTCTGCCGACCCCATGTTGCGCCAACAGAGCCTGACGATTGCCGAAGGCTATCTCGAGGAGATCCTGATGCAGCCTTATCTGGATCCAGGCACGTTCAGCATTGGCAGTTGCGAGAAAACGGCCGGTTTACCCCGGGCACGGTTCGATGACGTCTGTGACTACGCGGAATTGGAGGACATAGATGTTCACGATGCGGCGGGAAATCTCATCACAGGGTTGGCTGGGTACAAAGTGCGCGTCGCGGTTGTCAGCTTGGCCTCGTGGAATGGGGTGCCGGCTCGGCGTATCGAGGTGACTGTCACGGACCCGTCCGGGCATGACTTGCGTCTTTCCGGCTTCAGGACTTGCTACGGTGAAACGGACGATTACGGGACGGACCGATGCCCATGAGATCGGTTCGCGGTTTTACCCTGGTCGAGCTTGTCATGGTGATTGCTCTTTCCGGCATCGTGCTAGTGTTGATCACCACGGTGCTCCAGCGCCCGCTAGATTCGTTCTTTGCCCAGAGTCGTCGCAGCGAACTGGTTGAACAGGCAGCTGTCGCGCTGAACCGGATGTCGAGAGACATCCGCTTGGCGGTGCCAAATTCAGTTCGTCAGTCTGATGAAGAAGACTTGAAGAAGTACACATTGGAAACCCTGAATATTTTCGAGGCGGGTCGCTACGTCTCGAATCGGGCCGGTGGCGAGAGCCTGCGGTTTTCCACCGAGCCCTCGGGTTGCGAAACGACTAATGAACGTTGCGACGGCTTTCAGGTGCTCGATCCGGATTTGCAGGTCGAGGGTGCGCGATGGCTCGTCGTCAACAATATCGGCGCGGTGAGCGGTCATGCTCCCACACCTGGGGGCAACGTCTGGGCATATGCCAATCCGGGCGTAATCACCCCAACTGATACGACCTTCAGTGCCACGAGCTCTGACAATGAAACCCATATTTCCCTGAGTTTACCCGGTGGCGACTTCACCTTTGCCTATGCGTCGCCACAGCGACGCTTCTACCTGGCCGATCAGGTTGTCGGCTATCGCTGCACTCCCGCCAGCGAAGGCGGGCAGTTGCTGCGCTATACGACAAAAACACTCTCGGCATCCGTGCCTAGCGTCGCCCCGGTAGGTTCTGTTCCGGTCGCTTCCCATGTAACCGCCTGCAGCTTTGCCTACCAGCCAGGTAATCCGCAACGTCCGGGGCTGGTTACGTTGAGCTTGACGCTGGCCCGAGACGGCGAATCCATCACCCTTCAGCGACAGGTGCAAGTCGACAATGCGCCATGAAAAAGGCTTTTCGCTGATCGCCGCTATGTTCGTGATGATCGTCGTCGCGCTGGCGGTCGTTGCCATGGCACGGCTTTCGGTCAATACCAGCGGAACGCTGAGCCTGGCTATCCAGCAAGCCCGTGCCTACCAGGCGGCGCGGGCCGGACTTGAATGGGGCATTCGCCAGGCGGTGAAGGACGGTTTCTGCATGCCCAGTACGAGCGTGGCCCTGGATGGAGATCTTTCTGATTTTTCCGGTGTCGTCGTCTCCTGCAAACAGGTGAAGTATCCGGAACGCGAGAATGGCAAGACGCTGACGCTGCACACCCTGTCCGCCGTCGCGCAGAACGCAGCTTCGCCATCAGTGCGATCGGACTACGCGTATCGAAAACTGGAGGCGAGGGTCGAGAGAGATGCGAATTAACTGTACGTTCCTGACGCGCTGCTGGTTACTGATCCTTGCTGCGATATTGCCCTGTGGGGCGCATGCTGCGAACTATACGTTCGACTGGGAATGGAGTTTCTGGCCGCTTTTCGGTTATTACACAACGAATGCGCCTTGTACCAAGAATGGTGTCAGGGTCGACTGGACTTACAGTTCCAATAGATTTCAATGTGCCGGCTCTGTGAGCCTGGCATCGGGCGACACATTACAGGTCCGTACGAGCAGGCTGGGCCATATCACTGCCGCCGCAGATGATGGGTTTACGCTAGCGGGCAACATCATTGGTACCAACAACAACAACATTACATTGAGCACCGGTTACAGCGCGCTGACCGCAACCGGAACCAACACCATCCACGGTTCTGTTCGTTCCAACAGTGGTGCGATCACGCTGACCGATACCGCCGTTCACGGTTCAGTCGAATCGGTTGATGGCGTAATTACGCTGACCAACAGCTCGATCTGGGCTGCCGCCAACGGCGGAGGCAATGTAATCGGTGGGGGCAGTGTAACGACGCATAATGGAACAACGATAGACGGCACTTTGAGCAATAACCATGGGCCGATCAGCCTCGACGGCGGGCGCGTGGGCAGTATCAACGCTGCGCAGGACGTCAGTACTAGCAATGGAACCGCTGTCACTGGTGCACTGACTG
>JAHJOS010000214.1 GCA_018820005.1 Alphaproteobacteria bacterium
ATCTGGCGTCCAAGTCGGGCATTCACCGTCTGATCACGGCCCTCGAGGAACGCGGCTTCATCCGCCGCCTGCCCAATCGGGCGCGGGCGCTCGAAGTGGTCAAGCTCCCCGATTCAATGAATCCATCGCTGGGTGGGCGCAAGGCGCGGTTTGAACCCTCGGTGATCGAAGGCAATCTGGGCAAGGTGGCGTCCCCACCCTCGCGTGTGTCGGCGACGGAAGACTATGCCCGCCCCATTGCCATTCCCGTCATGGGCCGGATTGCAGCGGGTACGCCGATCGAGGCGATCCAGAATCACTCCCACACCATCATGGTGCCGCCCGAAATGCTGGGCAGCGGCGAACACTATGCGCTCGAAGTGCGCGGCGATTCCATGATCGACGCCGGGATTTTCGATGGCGACACCGTGCTGATCAAAAAGCAGGATCAGGCCAGCACCGGCGAGATCATCGTGGCTCTGGTGGATGATGAGGAAGCTACGCTCAAGCGTTTGCGCCGCAAGGGCAATACCGTGGCGCTCGAAGCCGCCAATCCGGCCTATGAAACCCGCATCTTCCCGCCTGACCGGGTCAAGGTGCAGGGGCGCCTCGTCGGTTTGCTGCGCAAGTATTGATCGGCATGGGCGCGAACACGCCCGAAGCTGCGATGGCGCTTTATGGTGAGCACATCAATGCGCATCGGTTCGAACTGGTTTCTCCGCTGATTGCGGAGGATGCCGTGTTCTGGTTCGGTGATGGGTCACATGTGGGCCTTGAGGCGATCGGGCGGGCCTTTGAGGCGACCTGGCAAGCACTGGCCGACGAGACTTATTGGCTCGAAGATCTGCACTGGATCGCCCGGGGCGATCTGGCGGCGGCCTGTGTCTACCGGTTCTGCTGGACGGCAACTGTCGGGGGCGCGCCCGCGCGGGGCAGCGGGCGTGGCACGTCGGTGCTCGGGCGCGGCCCGCAAGGCTGGCAGATCGTGCATGAGCATCTCAGTCCGTCGCCGGCCTGATTGCCACAGATGAGCCTGATGGCGAGGCGGGAGTGCCAGAGAGATGGCATGGTTACGCCGGGGTGCCCGTGATTTGGCCTAGGCGATCAATGGCCGCGTTCGATTTGGCCCTGCAAGACTGGATCGTTCCACCGCTGCATTGAAGCGATGAAATCACTCCAGTGTCTTGTCTGGTCACGTTTGCGAACCGCAAGAGTGGTGTCCGCTTTTGCTGGAAACGCTGTCGTGCATTTCACTGCGTTGCTGACGCGGTGATGCGCTCCAGGTCCTTGTTTGGTCACGCTTTCGAACCGAAAAAGTGGCGGGCACTTTTCCGGGAAGCGCTAATCCGCCGTCTTGAACTGTAGCCGCGTGATCCATTTGGCGGGGTCCGGTTCCGCCGAAGGGTCGGTCTCGTAGATTTCCAGCCGGCACGCGAAATGGTCGCCATCAGGTTTCCCGCTGACATCCCATGCCACTCCGCGTTCCTTGGCCCAGCCGATCAGCATGGCCGTGGCGTCATAGAGTTCGTCATAGGGGCCGGTATGGGTGGTGGTGACATAGGTTCCGGCGGGCAGCGTGCCGAAGCGGACCTGTGCATCGCCTTCGGCATTGGCCGCAACGGGGACGCCCGCCTCGATGTCGAGCGTATCGGCCATATCGATGCGGCGGTAGTTGAAGAAGGGCGCACCCGTGGGGGCGATGCCATGCTGCCCCAGCCAGGCAAACAACGCGGGAAATCCCTCATCGGCCGGCTTGCTGACGGCGCTCATCGGGACGGTGAAAGCAATGTAGGCATAGGGCCTGGCCGTCAGGGTCTCGGTCTGCGGGATGGTGGGCATGTCGGTGTCCTCTCCTGATCGTTGCGGTGCCCACGGCCGGTCTGGTCCTGGCGCATCGAGCTCGCGTGATTGTCTGCAGCATGCAGCAACATGATAACGACGAGGCGGAACTCGGTGTTTCGACAGTGGTGGGAGAATTGGCGCGCGTTCAGTCGCGCTTGTCGGGTGGTGGCACGTCGGTGCTGGTCTTGCACTCGATCAGCCAGACATCATAGATCGCGTGGTCAATGGCATGCAGCGCCGGGCTGTCGGCAAACATCCAGCCGGTAAAGATGCGCTTTGAAGCGCCGTTGAGGCTGCGTTGATCGACCTCAAGAAAGGCGGAGACGCGCTGAGTCTCGGTGGCGGGCCGATTGTAGCAGGCGCGGGGGGTGACCTCGAGCGCGCCAAACAGCACCGTCTCGTCAATGTAGACGTCAAAACGGGTGATTCGACCGGTGATCTTGTCGAGCCCGGCAAAGCTGGCGACCGGATTGGCAACGGGCTGCGCCGCCACCGGCGTGCAGAGTCCCAGGCCAAATAGAGCCGCAGCTGCGAGCGGCAGCGCGGTTCTGATCACAGAAGAAAACAATGGTATGCGGCGCAAGGCGCCGACCTTATTCTGGTGACCAGGCGTCGTAGTCACCGGTCACGCGCGGACGTTCGCCCTTGGAGAGCAGGCTGCCATCGGGACGATAGGCAGCTGCGGTGCCGGTGAGGTTGGCCTCGTGTGGCAGTTCCCAGCTCTTGGCGACATAGTTGGCCTTGTTGGGCACAATGTCGGTGCGGTGGTGCATCCAGCCGTGCCAGCCCTGGCCGATGGTTGAGGCATCAGCATAGCCGGCATAGGTCACATAGCGGCGATCCGCCTTGCGATCCTGGTAGTATTTGTTGCCGAATTCATCGCTGCCGACGTAGTCGCCGAAGCGCCAGATCCACAGACGCGTTCCCCACGTCTGGCCACTCCACCAGGAGAAGATTTCAGTCAGGAACTGCTTGATACCGGATTTGGCCAATTCTTCGATTCCGTCGTCGAGAGATGCGGTGCGGCGGGTGTACCATGGGTAGATGGTGCAGCCTAGTGTTTGAGAGGCTGTTTGATGGCCTTTTTGCCCGCGGCCTACGTCAGTTGGGACAGGGCGGCTGACACGGCCGGCCCGCAGCAGCGCCATTGTGGCTTAATGGCGCGGACACACAAGTGCTGGTGGTGTCGGGGCAAGGCGTGGCTGGTCATCAACTGGCCAAAATATCTGCGCTTGACAGCTTTCTGGCGCCCCGATTCTGGGTGTCTTGGGACGTGGTGAACGCGGGATTAACAGCGCGGTGCAGCCCCGGTTACGCCAGCATTTGCTTGGTGTTAGCGCTGGTTTTTCGGCAGGTTTGTATGACCTTAATGTGACACCGCATCCTTGGTCAAATCAGTGCTTGAAGACGCGGATTTCCTTGCAGTTTGTCCCCGCAATCCACATATTGAGCCTACTAGACGTTGTCCCGGACGCATGCCCAACCACTAGAGCTTGTGATTTCTTGCGTTGACGGGTGATTTGAATCGGCAGATGTTTTGAGCAGTCCCAAGCACTCCCTGCTGCGGGCTGAAAAGACCCCTGCTGAGAGCGCTGGCACCAGATCGGCACCAGGCATGGGCACAGGCAAGTTTTTCGAACCCGGCCACGGGTTCGGTTGGTGACGCGTCAAACAGATTTGGATGAGAAGCCGGGTTTCGGCTCGCGGGCCTTTGGTGTGCCCGTTACATTGGGGACTAACACGACTATGCGCATTGAACGCCGGTTCACGACAGCCAACCAGGACCGCTACGGCGGCATCGATTTCCGCTCGGCCACCAGCGAAATCCGCAATCCCGATGGCTCGGTTGTCTTCAAGCTCGAAGACATCGCTATTCCCAACACCTGGAGCCAGGTGGCGGCTGACATCATCGCGCAGAAGTATTTCCGCAAGGCCGGCGTCGCCAAGGTGCTCAAGAAGGTCGAAGAAAACTCCGTGCCGAGCTGGCTGTGGCGCTCCGTCCCCGACGAAGCAGCGCTCGCCAAGCTGCCGGAAGCCGAGCGCTATGGTTCGGAAATGGACAGCCGTCAGGTATTTGATCGCCTGGCCGGCACCTGGACATATTGGGGCTGGAAGGGCGGCTATTTCGACAGCGAAGAAGACGCGCGCACCTTCTTTGATGAACTGGCCTATATGCTGGCCACCCAGCGCGTGGCGCCAAACAGCCCGCAGTGGTTCAACACCGGCCTGTTCTGGGCCTATGGCATCGATGGCCCCGGCCAGGGTCACTTTTATGTCGACCCCTTCACCCATAAGCTGG
>JAHJOS010000215.1 GCA_018820005.1 Alphaproteobacteria bacterium
AATTACGAGGACCTCGAACAGGCGGACCTCTTGGTGCTGGTGGGCTCGAACCTGGCCTGGTGCCATCCCGTGCTCTACCAGCGCATCGCCACGGCCAAGGCTGAGCGTCCAGAGATGCGCGTCGTGCTGATCGATCCGCGCCGCACCATGACCGCTGATATTGCCGATCTGCACCTGCCCGTCAGTGCCGATGGCGACAGTGCGCTGTTTGTCGGCCTGCTCGCCGCGCTCGGTCAGCGCGGCGCCATCGACCAAACCTATATCGCCGAGCACACCACGGGCTTTGCCGATGCTACCGCCGCCGCGAGCGACTGGAGCTGCGCCCGCGTTGCCGAGGCAACCGGCATCGCCCTCACCGATATCGAGACTTTCTACGATTGGTTTGCTCAGACGCGCAAAACCGTCACCGTCTACTCCCAGGGCGTCAATCAGTCGGCCGCCGGCACCGACAAGGTCAACGCCATCATCAATTGCCATCTGGCGACCGGCCGCATTGGCCGGCCCGGCATGGGGCCATTCTCGGTTACCGGCCAGCCCAATGCGATGGGCGGGCGCGAAGTGGGCGGGCTTGCCAATATTCTGGCCGCCCACATGGATTTCACCCCCGACGCCATCGAGCGTGTTGGCCGCTTCTGGGGCAGCGCGACCGTTGCTACCAAGCCGGGCCTTAAAGCGGTGGACCTTTTCCCTGCCATCGCCGATGGCCGCGTCAAGGCGGTGTGGATCATGGCAACCAACCCGGTCGATTCCATGCCCGAGGCCGATCTGGTGCGGGCCGCGCTGCGGACCTGCCCTTTCGTCGTCGTCTCGGACATGAATGCCAATACCGACACCATGGCCGAAGCCAATGTTCGCCTCCCCGCCGCCGGCTGGGGCGAAAAGGACGGCACCGTCACCAATTCGGAGCGCCGCATTTCGCGCCAGCGCCCGTTTGCCGTCGCACCCGGCGAGGCGCGGCCCGACTGGTGGATCATCTGCCAGGTCGCCAGGCGCATGGGCTTTGCCGATGCCTTCGGCTTTGAGAACCCGGGCCAGATCTTTGCCGAACACGCCGCTCTGTCTGCCTTCGAAAACCAGGGCACGCGCGGCTTTGATCTCTCGGGCCTGATCGGCGCTGATTATGACGAGCTCGCCCCCGTCCAATGGCCGGTCCGCCCCGACAGCACCCGGCGTATGTTTGCAGAGGGCGGCTATTTCACCGGTGATCGCAAGGCCCGCTTCATCGCCATTGCCCCCCCGCCGCCGTTTCGGCCAGCCCCGGGCCAGTTCATCCTCAATACCGGCCGCGTCAGGGATCATTGGCACACCATGACCCGCACGGGGAAGGCGGCGCGCTTGTCGGCCCATATGGCCGAGCCCTTCGCTGAAATCCACCCCAATGACGCGGCGCTGCTGTCGATCCGCCGGACATCACTGGTGCGGATCGAAAACCGCCACGGCAGTGCGGTGGTGCGGGCGCTTCTGACCGAGCGGCAGCAGCGCGGCCAGATTTTCGTGCCGATGCACTGGACCGACCAGTTCGCCTCCAATGCCCGCGTCGATACGCTTGTGACCGCCAAGAGCGACCCGGTCTCGGGCCAGCCGGCGCTCAAGATGGCGCTGGTGCATGTCGAACCCCTGCACACCAAAATGCACGGCTTTTTCGTCGCCGCATACCGGCCAACCGCCATCAATGCCGACTATTGGGCGATTGCCCAGGCCATAGGCGGCTGGCGTGCCGAACTCGGCTTCGTAACAGAACCCACCGATTGGGAGGCCTGGACCCGCAAGACGTTCGACCTGCCAGACGATGCCAGCCTGATCTCGGTGTGCGATGCCCGCACGGGCCGCCGCAGCTTTGGCCTGATCGACAAGGGGCAGCTGGTTTTCGTGCTCTATCTGTCGCCCGACCCGGTGCTGGTGTCGCGGCAATGGGCGGTCGGTCTGCTCTCGGCGCCGGTGGTGCATGGCGGCGCGCTGCTGGCCGGTCGCCCCGGCGCCGATACGCCCGATGGCGGCGCCATTG
>JAHJOS010000216.1 GCA_018820005.1 Alphaproteobacteria bacterium
CAGCAGCACCACCAGGGCAATCAGGATCGGGATCAGCGTTGGCTTGATCCACCCCGCACGGTGATCTTGCATAGACTTGGGCGTCGATTTCACAGCGCTGCAACTTCCACGGCCGTTCTGGCTCCCCCCGACAATGCACGGCGCCGCTTAGGTTTGAATTACCGACCGTTGCAAGATTAAGGCATGGTTAGTGAAATGCTAAGAGCCGTCCGGGCCGTCGGTCTCGACCAGCGCCACACCCGCTTCGCTGCATAGTGCCCGCACGCTGTCCACCGGGCAAAAGTCGGTCACAAAAGTGCCGATCTGGTCGATGCGGGCAATGCGAACCGGCGCGGTGCGACTGAACTTGCCCTGGTCGGCGACCAGGATTACATGGCGCGCATTGGCCATGATGGCCTGGGCAACCTTGACCTCGCGATAATCAAAATCGAGCAGGGCGCCACCCTCATCGAGCGCAGAGGCGCCGATGATGGCGTAGTCAACCTTGAACTGGGAAAAGAACCCGGCGGCCGCTTCGCCCACCACCGCACCATCGGAGGGGCGCACCACCCCGCCGGCGATAACCACTTCGAAGCGCGGATAGACCCGCATGCGGTTGGCCACATTGATGTTATTGGTCACCACCAATAGCCCGGTGTGGTCGAGCAGGGCCTGGCTGACGGCTTCGGTCGTCGTGCCGATATTGATGAACAGCGACGCGTCATTGGGAATGATCGCGGCGGCCGCGCGGCCGATGGCGTGCTTTGCCTCGGCAGCGATGCGTCGGCGCGCCTCATACTCGAGGTTCTCGACGCCCGAAGGCAGAGTGGCGCCGCCATGCACCCGGCTGAGCTGGCGCTGCTCGCATAGCTGGTTGAGATCCTTGCGGATGGTTTGAACCGATACGCCGAAGCGGCTGGCCAGCGCATCGACGGTGACCCGGTTCTGCTGGCGCGCCAGTTCGATGATGGCGCGGTGGCGGTCGCTGCTGTCGCTGATCATGCTAGGCAGGCCCGAATTCATTGGGTCGGGCCGTGACGTCGACGAGTCCGGCGGCGAAGCGGCGGGCATTGCGCACATAGCTTTCCGCCGACCGCCGCAGCCCGGCGATCGCCGCCGCATCGAGCGTGCGGATGACCTTGCCGGGCGCCCCCACCACCAGCGAGCCATCGGGGATTTCCTTGCCCTCGGTGATCAACGCGCCAGCGCCGATAAGGCAATTGCTGCCAATGCGTGCGCCATTGAGCACGGTGGCCCCCATGCCGATCAGGCTGTTGTCGCCGATGCTGCAGCCATGCAGCATCGCCTTGTGGCCGATGGTGCAACCCTCTCCGATGCTGAGCGGAAAGCCCATGTCGGTATGCAGCACGCAATTTTCCTGCACATTGCTCATGGCGCCAATGCTGATGGCCTCGTTATCGCCACGCGCGACGACACCAAACCAGATCCCGACATCGGCGGCGACGACCACACGCCCGATCAGCACCGCCGTGGGCGCGATCCAGGCCACCTCGGGGTCAATGTCAGGGGCAATGCCATCAAGGGCATAAAGGGTCATTGTGGTCTCCTCACCCAATCCCATAGGCCTGGCGCATCTGGGCAATATCATCGAGCGCAGCACCGAAGGCTGACCAGTCATCGTCCGCGGCAATGGGCGCCCAGATGGACTCCACTGTCTCGATCAACATGGTGCGTGGCGTCTGCCGGGCAAAATAGGGATGGTTGAGGTTGCTGTCACCAGCCGTTTGATAGCCTTCGAGCATATCAGCGATGGGGCGGAAGCCGGCGCTCGCATAAAACTCGGCCGACGGACTGCGCGCGGCACGCTCGAGGCTGCTAACGCCGCCACGCCAGTCAAACAGCATCTGCTCAAAGGGGGCGCCGCTGGTGGACAAAAAGCCAAACAGCGCGGTGACGAAATCACTGTCGCGCTCATCGTCGTGCGGCACTATGCCGAGACGACGCAGGATATGGCGGGGCAACTGGGCCCGAAAGATCGGCCAGACGCTGTTGAGCGCCGGCTCGAGTGCGGCAATGCTCGACAGCGGCACGAGGCACTCGGCCAGCCGCGTCAGGTTCCAGGCCAGCGCGTCGGGCTGCCGGCCAAAACTATAAAGGCCCGTCTCGTCGAAATAGGCGGCCGTGAAATCGGGGTCATAGCGGTCGATGAAACGCCAGGGGCCGTAGTCAAAGCTCTCGCCGGTGATGTTGATGTTGTCGGTGTTGAGCAC
>JAHJOS010000217.1 GCA_018820005.1 Alphaproteobacteria bacterium
ACCGGTAATTTCTCTGGGGTGAGCGTTGCCACTCGATGCCGCAGCGAAAATACCCCGCCCTAGAAATTCGGATTGTAATTGAAGTAGAGCGGGTTCGACAGCGCGACCATATTGCCGCTCTGCGCCATGGAATTGGGCACTTCGGGATAGGGCACCTGTGGTCCCTCGATCTCGACACGATAATAGGAGCGTTCGCCAAGCTCCGGCACATCGCTGAACTGCACCGAACGTGTTGTTGCATCCGTGGTGAATGTGCCAAAAAAATCCCGGTTCTTGATGACACGGACGCTGTAGCAGGCGCCTGCAATGCCACCGCCCGCGAGTCGCACCTCGAACGTCACCGCTCGACCAGTGGGCTTGACGTTGTCGCCCATCATCATCTCCATTACGCCATCGCCATTGACGTCCGCCAGCAGTTCAACGCGGGGATTATAGGGGTTCGAACTCACCGATGCCCTTCCCTGCTCCAGTGCCGCAAGAATACCCGGTTTGGTCCGCGCGGCCGCATAGATCCAGGTCGTTGGCGTACCCACATAATTCGCTGTCGCCTCAATCGACAGCGGCGTGATCTGCTCTGGCGAATCGGGCACGCCATGGTGGGCGTCTGAACCGCCACGTGCACCCAGCATGCGGCCCGATTTCAGCATATCGTCCCAGATTCGCACGCCAGGCACATTCTTGGGCCAGATGCAGCCATTCCAGATCTCGACAGAATCCGCCAGATCGAACGAATAGCCATAGTGGTTCTTGGTGCTGGGATGGTTGGCGGACATATGCACGCCCAACTCCCGTTTCAGCGCCAAGATGTTCCAGTCCCGATCATCGCGCGCGTCGAAAATGCGCTGGTGGTCGTATGGTTCCGCGCAAAGTACATTGATATGGCCGCGCGCAGCCGTGAGTTCGGCACCATAAAACAACAGAACTGACGGCGAGGAAAATCCGGGGTCGGCCCAGGTATGGGACGCCACCGCCCCGCCCACATGCACGTCGTGGTCCGTAATGGCCAGATAGTCGAACCCCATTTTCTCGGCAAACGCGATGATCTTGGATGGCGGATTGTTGCTGGAGTCGGTGCTGTGCCGGGAGTGGAGATGCCAGTCTCCCTTGAGCCAGACCCCCCCCCCTGATTGTCCAAGGTCGGCAGTGTGTCAGGAATAGGCGGTATCATGGCATGTCCCTCAGGCCTGCTCACTGGCAGAGGCCGTGTGGTCAATCGGGGTGGTCTGGATGGACGGAATGCCCTCGGGGAAACCATCTTCCGCCGACGCACCGCCAACCAGCAGACCGCGCGTCCAGTCCAGAACGAGCCCGACCTTGCCCGGCCGGTTGAGCACCAGGGCGTCCGCACCGCTGCTCAAATGCAGCCGGCTCTGTCGAATATGGTCGGCAAACTCGGCAAAGCTCTGCCCTTCGGCGACAATCACGGCCCAACCTTGCTCTTGGCCGTTGCTGCGGTATTCAACACCGGCGCAGGGGCCGGTTTCCATGGGTTCCAATGGCCCCGTAGCCTTATAGGCGACCATCCCATCTCCCCCGCACACAATGAGTGTGTCGCCGTCCAGATGATGGGTCAGCCCGGCCCGCGCCGCATAGACATGGGTGAACTTCAGTCGCGCATCCGCGCCAAGCCGGTAGAGCGCCAGCGCCGCCTCGCGATGCTGACCGATGCGGGGCAGCACGCCATTGCCGGCCCAGTAAGAGGGCCGCTGCTGGCCCCAGGGATCGTCCTCGCCGGGATGGTTGATCCAGCTGCGCGCCATGGGGTGGATGGCAAAGCGCAGATCGATCACATGCTGCTGGTGGCCATATCCACCTGCCTTGGCTGCACTGTTGCTGGACAGTTGCACATGAGCAGTCTTGTAGAGACTAAGCCGAGCTGCGGGACCGAAACCCTGCGTGTAGCGCGCCGTTACAACGGTCTCAGGCGCCGGTGTCACATAGGTATTGAGGTCGGCGGGCGGCGCATAGCTGCCAGCGGCGAACAGCGGCAGTGACGCGACGCCCCCGTTCAGCCAGCCGGAACCGAACGCCACCGCGGCAAAGGGTGCCAACTCGGTCAGCGGCCCGGCCCGCAGTTCCTTGTCATAGGCTCGCCCCATAGAGCCGGCGGGGACACCGGCCAGCGTATGCAGGGCAACCATGGTAAAGATGCGATCGCAGAGAACCCGGGCACGCGCCGCCAGTGGTGCGGGCGCCAGTTCTACCAGGGCAAGGAGCCCGATGAAATCGACTGGGTAATAGGCAGCCGAGTTCCACTCGGCCAGACCCTCCTCTTCCACCGCGTCCAACCACAGTTCCAGCCGAGCCGTAGCCAGCGCGGCCTGCTCGACACCGGAGCGGCCCGATGCTGAAAATTGCCGATCGGGGAAGCTCAGTCCGGCAAGCAGTTGCGCCACGTGGAAACACAATGCGTGGTTTTCGCTCCAGTACCACATCACATCATTGCCGGGCTCATCCACCCAGTATCGGAAGTCGAGCAGGGTTCGGCAGGTTCGCTCCGCAAGGTCGGCAGGAAAGGCGTCGGCGTGCCGCATCCACGCCCAAAGTAACGGCACCGCGACGAAATCGGCGCAGTCCCGACGCTCCTCGAT
>JAHJOS010000218.1 GCA_018820005.1 Alphaproteobacteria bacterium
AGGCCGCCCCTCGGGGCGGCTTTTTTATGCGTGAGGCTCGGTCGGCTGAAACAGAAAAGGGCCGCCCCTTGGGGCAGCCCTTTTTCTTTTATCATCCCAAGGGATGACTGGTGCGGTCGAGAAGACTCGAACTTCCACGCCCTTTCGGGCACAGCGACCTCAACGCTGCGCGTCTACCAATTCCGCCACGACCGCACTGTTTGGTAGTGCACCGCCCTGTTGGGGCGAAGCGAGTGGGGATGTAGCAAAGCTCGCCGCTAACCTCAAGCGCTTAAATCAACAAATGCGCTGGCTGTGCAAAGCCTAGGCCCTGCGACGCGCCTTGGCGGTGATCTGGACGCGCAAATGTCCGTCTTCCACGCTCACTTCTCCATGCGCGATCAGCGTGCTGTTGGCATAAATGTTGAGCGGATCGTTCTCACCGGCGTCCAGCTCGATCACCGCACCACGCCCCATGCGGAGCAAATGGTGAATGGGCATGTTGGTCGCGCCCAGTTCGACGGTGATGTCCACTTCAATATCGTCTAGAGTGTTCATAGATATGTCTGGAACCTGTCCCGGCACGGCAGATGGTTGCCGCACACTTCTTATAGGACGATCCTCCGACACTCATGGTTATGGAACCATTAACAACGCCCCCGCAGGACTGCGAAATCCGTAACAAACTGGCACGGATTGACGCAAAGCCCGTGCAATGGATCATTTCGGCCCAGCCCGTGCCCTACCCGGCCGCCCTGGCGGCGATGCGCGAACGCGCCGCAGCCATCGCCGCAGGCCAAGCCGAAGAAGCCATTTGGCTGCTCGAACATGACCCGCTTTATACCGCCGGCACCTCCGCCGTGCCCGAAGACCTGCTCAGCGACCGATTCCCCGTGTTCGACGCGGGGCGTGGTGGTCAGTACACCTACCATGGGCCCGGCCAGCGCGTGGCCTATGTCATGCTCGACCTGACCCAGCGCGGCCGCGATATCCGCTGTCTGGTGCAGGGGCTCGAAGATTGGGTGGTCGATACGCTGGCCGGGTTCAATGTGGTGGCCGAGAGCCGCCCCGCCCCGCGCATCGGCGTCTGGGTCAAGCGGCCCGAAAAGGGCGTGCTCAAGGAAGACAAGATCGCCGCCATCGGCGTGCGGGTGTCCAAATGGGTCACTTTCCACGGCATTTCACTCAATGTGGCACCGGACCTCAGCCATTATGATGGAATCGTCCCCTGCGGCATCACTGACCAGGGCGTGACGAGCCTGGAAGACCTCGGCCATCTGGTGTCCATGCAAGAAGTCGATTCGGTGCTACGTTCAGCCTTCGAGAAGCGCTTCGGCCCAACCATTTCCGCATCCGAGCAAACCCTGCTAAGGGCTGGATTGCCCGGACAAGGCGACTAAACTGCCCGGAAGCGCCTGTTTCTAGTGCCAACCCAAGGAGCCAGCCATGACGTTGGACGACCTCAAACGCCTCTTTACCCGCCAGACCCTGTTCCGTCTGGATGCGATTCTCTCGCCCAAACTGGTCCCAATTCTCTATGCGCTGGGCCTGGGCGCCATCCTGCTGTGGGCCATCAGCCACCTGTTCCTGACCTTCAGCTTCGGTTTCGGCACCGGCCTGTGGGGCGCGCTCGAGATCATTGTGTTCGGCCTGTTTGCGCTGGTGGTGCTGCGTATTGCCTGCGAGGCGCTGCTGGTCTGGTTCAAGGCGCATGAGCAGAGTGGCGAATCGGTCAACCGGTCGCGCTATTCGGCCTCGCTGCTCGATGAGGTGCGCGATGCCATCCGCGATCTGGCCGAAGAAGGCGAAGAGCCCGACTATGCCGAGGCCGATGAATACATCACGCCTGCCACCGAGCCCGCTCCCTATGTGCCGCCAACCATGCCTGGCAGCACGCCAGCGGCACCAGTTCCGCCGGCGCCGCCTGCTGCCCCAGCTATCAAGGCACCGCGCCGCACGGCTCGCCGCACGCCGCCCAGCAAGCCCGAAGATCTTTAGGCCGCGCTTGCCGCAGAACACAAAAA
>JAHJOS010000219.1 GCA_018820005.1 Alphaproteobacteria bacterium
ATCGGGTCTGGGGCTGGCGATCAGGCCCCAGGTTTCGACGCTGACCGGCAAAGCCCGCGCCCCGGGCAGCAGCCGGCAACCATAGTCGATATCAAGGGTCTTGCCCGCGGCGTGCCATTCGCGCTGCATCCAGTCGCCGTGGATCTGCATCAGGGCCTGGCCTGATATGACCATGCCAGTGGCCGCGTTCCAGTCGCGGCCCATGGCGAGGGGGTCAGCCTCTTGCTGGAAACGGCGCAGCCAGGCAAAGACGTCCAGCAGGCTGGGATCGCTCAGCACATCGGGATCGGGATGGGCGCTATAGATGGCCTCAAAGACCGATGCGCCAGCGATGGTGGCGACCAGCGAATGGGTGAGGTAGCTGATCTGCCAGGGCTGAACGGCGATGGCCAGCGGGAGATAGCCCGCCTTGCGGATGGCCGGAAAGTCAGCCCACATGGCATCCAGGCTGGTCCAGCTGGCAGGGTCGACACCAACGGCCTCAGCGACGGCCTTGTTGTAGTAGATCGTTGCATCGATATTGAGCGTGGCGGGCGCCTTGACGATATGACCATCCACAGTGATGGCATTGCGCACCAGAGGCGGAAGTTGATCGAGCAGACCGCTCGCGGTGAACTGCTCCTCCAGAGAAATCAGTAGGTTCCGCTCCATCAACTTGCGGTAGGTGGCCGGGTGCATGTCAAGAAAGGCATTGAGGTCGGTGCCGGCGTCGAGCATTTCGTCCGCGCTCTTGCCGCGGGCGCCCGGTTGGTTGACGGCCAGCGGAATCCAGCGATCGCCACGCGACTCGACGCGTTCACGCAGAATGTTGAGCGCGGCCAGTTCGGCTGGAGTGTACCAGCGGTGCAGCAGCAGCAGGTCGCTGGCCGGGGTTGCGGTGACCGGCAGGATGGCGCCGCATAGCGCCACAAACAGGACGAGATAGGCGGGTAGCCTGATCATGCGGCGGACCGCGGTCTGGTGCGTCGCGGTCGGTCAGGGAATTGGTGGGACATTGTTTGCTGATCGATTTTTGCGCGCTTGGGATCTGCCCATGATGGGGCAAAGGCCTTGCGGCTCTATTAACTGCGGTTGTCGAAGGTTTGACAGCCATCGGGCCAAACTCATTTTTGAAGGAGCAAAGCATGACTGAGCCATTGGACAAGCAGGCGCTGGCCGCTGGACTGGGCAAGTTGCCGGCTTGGCAGCTTGAACCTGCGACGAGCGGGCAGGACGATGCCATCGTGCGGGTTTTCAAGTTCAAGGATTTTTCCGCGGCATTCGGGTTCATGGCCCGGGTGGCGCTGGCCGCTGAAAAGGCGGGGCACCATCCGGACTGGAGCAATAGCTACAACACGGTGACGGTGCGGTTGAGCACCCATGATGCCGGTGGGGTGACCAAGCTCGACCTGGCGCTGGCCGAAGCCATCGACGGGCTGGTCTAGGCGGCTCAGTGGAAATTGCGCCCTTCGGGCAGGGCAGCATAGGCGGCGCGACGGGCCTTTTCGATTTCGAGCAGCGCCTTGTGATCGCGCCCGGGATGGGGGCCGGAACGGCCCTCGTCACCACGGGCAAGGATGCGGTCGCCGATATCGCGGCCATGGGCAAGATCGAGCAGCAGCGGCGTCATGTCGGTGAGCTGCTCGGCGATGATGTGGATCACCAGCCCCTCGCGCTGCAGCTGACCGCGCACGGCCAGCATGCGGGCGCCCAGGACGGTCTTGCGATTGGCTTCGAACACTTTTGGCCAGATCACGATATTGGCGACGCCGGTTTCGTCTTCGAGCGTGGCAAAGATCACGCCGCTGGCGGTGCCCGGGCGCTGGCGCACCAGCACGAGCCCGGCCACCTCGACCCGGCTGCCCGGCCGCACCTGCTGCAACTGGCTGGACGCGATGGTGCCGCGTGCGGCCAGGCGCGGCCGGATGAATTGCAGCGGATGACCCTTGAGCGAAAACGACAGGGTTGAGTAATCGTGGATCACTTCCTCGCCCGGCAACATGGTGGGCAGGCCTGCCTCGATGTCGGCCTCGGTCTCGACGCGGCCGGCGGCGGCAAACAGGGGCAGGGTATCGGCGCCGTGGGTGCCGATCAGGCCCTTGACCGCCCAGAGCGCCTCGCGGCGGCTGAGGCCCAGGGAGGCGAAGGCATCGGCACTGGCGAGTTTTTCGAGGCTGGCGATGGGGACCTGGGTGCGCAGCCAGAGGTCGCGCACTGAATCATAGCCGGCGCCGCGCCGCGCCACGATGGTGTTGATGTCATTGGCGGACAGGCCCACCACCTGGCTCAGGCCCAGGCGGATGGCCTTTTGGGCATGGACATGGGTCGTCATGGAGCGGTGCTGGGACCACAGGTGATCGCGGGCCGGGCGGCTGTCGCCTTCGAGCACGCATTGCTGATCGGAGAGGTTGACGTCGACAGTGCGCACTTCAACGCCATGCTCGATGACATCGCGAATGATCTGGGAGGGGGCATAAAACCCCATGGGCTGGGAATTGAGCAGGGCGGCGGCAAAGACATCGGGATAGTGGCACTTGAGCCAGCACGAGGCATAGACCAAGAGCGCGAAAGAGGCGGCGTGGCTTTCGGGGAAACCATATTCGGCAAAGCCCTGGATCTGGGCGAAGCAGTTCTTGGCGAACTCGAGCGGATAGCCATTGGCCTGCATGCCGGCGAGGAATTCGGTACCGAACTGGGCAATGCGGCCGGTGCGGCGCCAGGCAGCCATGGCGCGGCGCAGGCTATCGGCCTTGCCGGGGGAAAAGCCGGCACCGACAATGGCGATCTGCATGGCCTGTTCCTGAAACAGGGGAACACCCAGCGTGCGTCCCAGTACGCCCTTGAGCTTTTCGTCGTGATAGACGGGTTCTTCGAGCCCCTGGCGGCGGCGCAGATAGGGATGGACCATATTGCCCTGGATGGGGCCGGGGCGGACAATGGCCACTTCGATCACCAGATCGTAGAATTTTTCCGGCTTGAGGCGCGGCAGCATGCTCATCTGCGCGCGGCTTTCGATCTGGAACACGCCCAGCGTATCGGCGCGCTGGATCATGGCATAGACCTCGGCCTTTCTGGACTGGTCGGGGTGGGTCTCCTCGCTGAGCAGATCCACCAGGGCCAGGCTCTGGCCATAGTGGACCTGCATCAGCTCGAAGGCGCGGCGCAGGCAGCTGAGCATGCCGAGCGCCAGCACATCGACCTTGAGAATGGCGAGCGCATCGATGTCGTCCTTGTTCCACTCGATGATGGTGCGGCTGTCCATGGCCGTCTTGGAAATGGGCACCAGGCTTTCCAGCGAATCGCGGGTGATGACGAAGCCGCCCACGTGCTGGCTGTGATGGCGCGGGAAGCCGCGCAAGACGTTCACCACCTCGAACATCTGGCTCAGGGTCGGATCATCCGGGCTCAGCCCCAGGCCAGCCAGATCACCCAGATCAACCTTGCTGCCCCAGCCCCAGTGCAGCTGGTTGAGCGCGGCCACGGTATCGTCGGAGACGCCGAACACTTTTGCGGCTTCGCGCAGGGCGCTTTTGGAGCGGTAGCAGATGACGTTTGCCGTCAGTCCCGTGCGGCGGCCGCCATATTTGGCGTAGATATAGGCCATCACCTCCTCGCGCCGTTCATGCTCGAAATCGACGTCGATATCGGGTGGCTCGTCGCGCTCGGTGGAGATGAAGCGACCAAAGACGAGGGAACTGGTCTCGGGGTCCACCTCGGTAATTTCGAGGCAGAAGCAGACCGTGGAATTGGCCGCCGAACCCCGCCCCTGGCAGAGGATTTTGCGCTCGTGGCGGGCGAACTGGACGATGTCGTGCACGGTCAGGAAATAGGCGGCGTAGCGCTTGTAGCCGATCAGGCACAGCTCGGACCAGATCGAGCGCTTGACCTTGTCGGAGATCCCGTCGGGATAGCGCTTGGCGGCCCCGGCCCAGGTCAGGCGCTCCAGCGTCTGCTGGGCAGTTTCGCCATTGCCCACGGTTTCCTCGGGGTAATTGTATTTGAGCTGGTCGAGCGAAAAGCCGATGCGGGCAATCAGGCGCTGGGTTTCGGCCACGGCTTGGGGGTAGTCGGCAAACAGGCGTGCCATTTCGCGGGCCGGCTTGAGGTGGCGCTCGGCATTGGTGCTGAGCGCCCAGCCGGCGCTTTCAAAGGTCAGGTGCTCGCGGATACAGGTGACGACATCGGCCAGTATGCGGCGGCTGGCCTCGTGATAGCGCACGTCATTGCTGGCCAGCATGGCGGCCTGGTGGCGGCGGGCAAGCTGGTCGATGCGGTTGAGCCGGGCGCGGTCATCGCCATCAAAGCGGTGGCTGGCCGCCACCCAGACGCGGCCGGGCGCCTGGGCGCTCAGGGTGGCCAGGGTCTGTTCGGTGCGGCCCCAGTCGGTTTCATCGGGGACGAGGATGAAGAGCTGGCCCTGGGCGTGGTTTTCATTGGGGCCCTGCTGGCTGCGCGAGGCGGGATCATCGGCGCCGAACAGATCGGAGAACAGCAGCTCGGGCTTGCCTTTTTCGCCACGCTGGTTGGCGCGGGTCAGCAGCTTGCACAGCCGGCCATAGGCCAGGCGATCGGTGGGATAGGCAACGATATCGGGCGTGCCATCGGCAAAGCAGAGCCGCACCCCGACCAGATAGCGGAAATGGGCGGGCTGGGGCGAGAGATCGCGCGCGGCCACATAGCCGCGCACCACGCCGGCAAAGCTGTTGCGATCAGCCAGGCCAAAGGCGCTCAGGCCCATATAGGCTGACATCGTCACCAGTTCCTCAGGGTGCGAGCCGCCATGCAGGAAGGAAAAATTGCTGATTGCCACCAGCTCGGCAAAGGCCGGCGCCGGGGCCGGTGGCCGGGCCGGGCTGCGCTCGGGCGGGATCAGGGCAATGGGCTGGTTCATGCCGAGGGCTTCATGCAAACAGCCCATGCAGATACCAGTCCGGGCTGGTGCCGGGGGCATAGAGCCCGTTGCGGAAGATCCAGAAGCGGCGGCCCTGGGCGTCCTCTATGCGATAATAATCGCGGGTGGCGGCCTCGGGATCGAAGGGGGCCAGCTGCGGGACATAGGGGGGCGGGACCGGCTTTTCGCCGGGTTCGGGCGGTTGCGGCGGTGGCAGGGGCAAGAGGGTCAGGCGCTGGCCGCTGCGCCACCATTCGGCGCCCAGCCGTTCGGGGCCGGCGGCCTTGGTGATGCGATAGCTGACGCGGCGCCAGATCATGGAGGCGGGCAGGCCATCGGGCACTTCGGCATTGATGGCCACCGGTTCGGGCACGGGCAAAAGCCGCAGCGGGCGCAGCAATGGCGGGCCGGGCGGGCTGGCCGGGCTGGCGGCATGCACGAGCGCGGGCACGAGACGCGCGGCGCGCTCGGGAATGTGGCTCGCAACCAATTGGGTGCGCAGCACGGCCATGGGGCCAAGCCGGCTGCTCATGCGGTCCTGTAATTGGTCGAGATCGGCCGTGCCGCCATCATCGGCAAAGGCGCCCAGCTGGGTGGCGTCGAGGCTCCCCACAGAGCTGACGGCGAGACGAATCATATCGATGCCAAAGCCGGGATCATATTCGCCGGCCAGCCGTTCGGCGCGGTTGTTGAACAGGGCGCTGATATGGTCTGCGTCGCGCGTCACCCGGGCCGAATTGACCGACAGGGTCATCACCTTGTGGTCGACGCGGTAGAGGAAGAGGTGAAAGGCCTGGCCGCCCAGGCCTTCGCCCTCGAGCCGCAGGCCGAGCTGGATGGCCAGGTCGCGCGTGGTCATCAGCACATCATCGAGCAGGCCGATGGGGTCCGGGAAGCGGCGTTCGGCATGGCGCTCGGCCAAAGGCAGGCGCGGGTTGAGGCGCTCCTCGAGCAAGCCATAGGCCTGGTCGAGGCGGGTCAGGAGGCTGAGGCCAAAGCGGGCTTGGAGTGGCTTGCGCGGGCGGGGTCGCAATTGACCCAGGCTGGTCAGCCCCATCTGGTTAAGGCCGGCGATCTGGCTGTCGCTGAGACGCAGCGCGCCCACCGGAAGGGCATCGAGCACGGCGGTGAGATCGTTGTCGGCCACCACCTGGCTGCGGGCAAAATGGCTCACCGCCCAGGCCGCGCCAATGGTGGGGGCAATGGCGCCGGCCACGGTATAGCCCAAAGCGCGCAGGCGGGTGAGCAGGGTGCGCAGCATGGGGGCTTCGCCGCCAAACAGATGGGCTACCCCGGTGATATCGAGCACCAGATCGCCAAAGGCGGTGACATCGCCGAGCACGGCCACCAGCGGGCTGGCGTTGGAGTGCCAATCGGCAAAATCGGCGAAGGCGGCTTCAAGCTGGGGGCGGTTGATCTCGCGCACGACCAGGCCCGGCAGCATGGCGCGGGCATCGGCCAGGTTCTGGCCGATGCGCAGCCCGGCCGCGGCGGCCTGGGCATCGAGCGCTGCCAGACGCAGGCCGCCCTTGATGGGCTCATAAAGCGCCAGTGGTGCCTGGGCCAGGGCCGGCTCAGCGCGCTTGAGGTAATCGGTCGGCCAGCTGGGCAGGAAGAGGCTGAGAAAGCGCCGGGCCGGCAGCAGGCTGGGTGGCAGCGGTTCGGTCGGCGATTGTACCGGCATCATGTGTGGTAAGTCCGTCATGTGTCCAACCCAGAAGCCATTGCGTTTGCTGTTGGCGGAGAATGCCTTTCTCCAATTGGGCCAGCCAGCGCGGGGCGCCGGGGGCCAGGGCATCAAAGCGGCGCAAGGCGCTGAGCACCGGGGTGAGGCGCCAGCGCAGCTGGGCGGCGCTGGCCTCGCGTCCCGCGCCATAGCGCAGCAGCAGCACCGAGCTGCCCATGCTGGCCGCGCGCATGCTGAGGCGCCGGCTGGCGGTGAAATCGAGCGCCTTGTGCGCCCCGGTGACATCGGCGACCACCGCTGCGACGGCGCGGCAGGCCAAGGCCTCCTCGGTGGCCCAGAGCAGCTCGGCTATGCTGGCGGGGCGCACCAGCAGCAGGGCCTGGGGATCAAAGCCGAAACTGAGCAGGCCCGGGCCATAGGGCAGGCCGGTATCCTGGGCCTGCCTGGCCAATTGCAGATAGATCACCGCCGGGCGGGCAGGGGTGAGCAGGCTGCGGGCCTGGGCCAGAGCGAAGCCGAGCATGGCGCCGGCATGACGCTGCTCATCGGTAAAGATTTCCTGCAGCAGGCCGCCGGCCGGCAGGGGGAAGTCGGTGGCATCGCCGGGCTGCAGCAGCGGGCGCGTTTCGGCCAGCGCCGGCTTGCGCTCGATATCGGCAATGGCGTCGCGCAGCGCGACAAGGCGCTGCTGGCGATCGGGCGTGCCCAGATGGTGATCAGGCTGGCCTAGATGGTGATCAGGCTGGCCCAGCTGGTGATCGGGCGTGCCCATGGGCAATGGCCTTCCTTTGTGAACAAAACAAGAACAAGTAGACTCCGAATCTGCGCGGAGTCGAGTCCTTTTTCATGCCGAAGGGGCAGGTAAACCGCTTGCCGGCTGCGCTGGTGTGGCCATTGCGCATCATCGGGCAACAAGACTGCCGGCAGCGGCACGCTGGCCATTGAGCAAATCGAGCGGCCTGCTAACGCTGGGGATGCCGGCCCTCCCGCCGGCCCATGCCATCGTTGTCACGCCGCTCCCCCAAAGGAGGCAAACCGCCATGTTCGAGGCCATCACCAGCCTGTTCACCAAGACTGAAGTGCCGCTGTCGAGCCAGGAGCCCAAGGTGGCGGTTGCCGCGCTGCTGGTGCATCTGGCCGCTGTGGATGGCCAGATGGGCGAGGCGGAGCGCAAGGTCATCAAAACCACGCTGATGGATCAATATGGGCTCGATGAAGCCAGCGTCGAGCGGCTGATCAAGGAGGCCGCGGCGCGCGACGCCGAGGCGGTGGATTTCTACAAATTCACCTCGGCCCTGTCTTCGCTGGAAATGAACGAGCGCATCGATATCATCCGCATGATGTGGACCGTGGTTTTCGCCGACAAGGAAAACCACGAGATGGAAGACAATATGGTCTGGCGCGTCGCCGAACTGATCGGCGTCTCCAGCCGCGACCGCACCATTCTGCGCAAACAGATCGGCAGCGCCAGCTAGGCGTGCTCTGAGCCAGGGTCACTGGATCTTTGCCACGTAACACACCCCCTCCTACCTCCCCCATCAAGGGGGAGGTTTCTCTCCACTC